>NZ_LSJT01000147.1:0-47804 GCF_001556795.1 Dermacoccus sp. CCH2-D9 | reverse complement strand
GCTGCTCGAAGCCGGAGGGTTCAGACCCGCGCTACACCCTCATTCGTGAAGAGCCACCAAACCCAGGGCGCTTCAGGGGTTTCTGGGCAGGGTTCCAGCAAAGGCAACTTCCCTGCCCGTAGGGCTCCGAGCCTTAACGCCCCTCGCCGCTCACCTTCACCCGCCCTTGATACCGGGCCAGCACCTCTCCCAGCGGCAACCCAAGCTGCTCGGCCGCCGAACTCCACGTGCCACCCTCGACGAGGTGATCCTCGAGCAGTGCCAGCGTGCGGGCGTCCACCTGAGCGGCGAGCCATGCCGCGCGAGCGAGCGGCCGCGGGGTCATGGTGGACGAGGTGACGGTCTCCACCCAATCGAGAATGCTCTCGGTCTGTTCCTGGCGGCACCGCTCAAGCGACTTGCCGGGCACCTTCGCGGGCTCGAACTCCACGGCCACGGGCGCGACGGCCTGCACTTCCGGGGCCGCGCTACGACGGCGGTGCGCCCTCTGCCGGCACGCGGGCGAGCAGTAGCGGCGATCCGAGCGGCCCGCGACAACTGCTCCGCAACCGTCACACTCGCGCGTTACGGCTTCCGAACTGGTCTCCCGGTACGAGGCCGTTCGGCATGCGCTCGAGCACGCGACGACCTTGCGGCGACCGTCGGGGCGCACGATGGTCGGGCGGCCACAGCCGGCGCACGGCGCGGGCGTTTCTTCTCGCCACCATGATTCGACGTGCGCCATGCCCGTGACGTAGGCGAGGGCGGTGCGATCCGCAGGTTTCGCCACGCACTCGAGGCATACAGCTTCCCGCGCCGTCCACCCCCGTTCGTGGCGGTTGCGACGGTGGTGGACGTCGACGGCGACCACGGGGCCGTCGATGGGCTGCTCGCACACTGCACACGGCGTATAAGTGTTCACAGTCGTTACTCTATTCGTAACGGATAGCGTGCACTGCTTGAAACGACGAAACGCCCGCCACCTCGAGGTGAGGTGGCGGGCGTTCATCGAGCCCAGTGAACTGCTAGCCCGTCTTAGATGCTTGGAACCCATCGCTGAACACCCCGCGACTGAACCCATGCCCCGCCGGTTAAAGCAGCCCCAGGGGAAGCACTCATTCGATTCGTGTCTATACACGTGCTGCAGAAACCGCGAACCGATCGCTTCGAAGCTACTCGCGTGCAGGAACCACGGACACACGACATACGAACAGGGGTAACAGCCTTATTGCCCGCCATCGGGCACGACCTCTCATAGAAGAAGGCTCCATCTTCCCACGCCGGAACCCGCCATCACGACACGCCCGCCACCTCGAAAGGTGACGGGCGTTCATCGTGGGGCTATGCACCCCTCGGGCTCTTGGATCGTTCGACCCGCAGGGGAAAGACAGATTCCCGTGTACGGGTTCCGGTGTTCTCAGGCGTGCGACGGGTGCGGACAGCCGCGCCGGCCATTCGTCGCGTAGTCACATGGCGGACACTCAGGCCCATGCACCACCGTGCGGTCGACGTCGCAATGCCCCAGCGTCCACGATGACGCGAGAGGTCGCCCGCAGCGCCAGCACGCGAACTGCCCCCCGCCTGCACCGGACCCATGGCGTAATCACGGGATCCTCTCCTACCCGCACGATGGTCCGCAGGTCGAACGGCGTCTGCCCACGCAGCCACCGCCCTCCGGTGCTCGGTAGACCGCGGGACCATTCATCGAGGCGCCGCGCCCAGTCGACGAGAGCGGCGTCGTCGAGTGGGTCGTCACCCAGTCCCACTCCGAGGTAGGCCTCGTGTTGCCAGGGCGTCAGCTTCAGTTGATCGCGGGGCGCCCACTTGATCGTGCTGTGCACGACGAAGCGCGAGGTGTCCAGCCGCACTGCGGTGCCCAGCTTGGGCAGGCCACCCTTGTGCCGTTCGTCGCAGCGGATCACGATTTCGTTGAGGTAGCCCTGCCGCTTCCCCTGCGCTCGGATCACTGCCAAAGCGGCATCGATCTCAGGCATGAGGCGCTTACGACGCCCCACCAGTTCGCGAATGGATTCCGCGTCGAGCATTTCCGTCACAGTTCCCCCAGGTTCAATCGTTTGGCTTCTTCGGGAGCGCGGGCCGCAGCTTGGGCGCGCGTGTAGCGCATGAGCATGTCGGGCCGCGTCCATCCAGCGACGGCCATGAGCCCGCCCTCACTGCCGCCGGCTGCGAGCCAGCGGTGCGCGGCGGTGTGGCGAAGGCGGTGAGGGTGGAACCCCTCGATGCCGGCCGCGTCCGCACGAAGACGCAACGTCTTGTGCAGCGCATCGTACGAGAACCCCTTGCTTCGATCCCCGAGCCACAACTCGGGCCGTGAAGCGAGAGCGTGCCCCCGGCGAAGGCGCATGTAACGGTCGATTGCCTGCCCTGTCTGCGGGCCGAACGGGACGACGCGCCCCTTGCCGCCCTTGCCGCGGCGAATGACGAGCGTCTGCTCCCTCAGATCGACGTCATCGACATGGATCGCGACCACCTCGCCCGCGCGCGCGCCGGTTTCGATCATCAAGCGCAGGATTGCCTCGTCCCGGCGGGCTCGCAGCTTTCGGGCGGCGGTTGCTTCGCCCGGAACACGACAGGCGCGAAGCAGCGCCTTGAGTTGGTCGGCGGTGAGCGGCTCGATGACTTTCTGGTCGAGCTTCGGCGCCTTGACGCCGATGAATGGATCTGCGCTGAGCTCGTCCTCCTCGGCGAGCCATGAGGTGAACCTGCGCACCCCGAGTTGGCGAGCACGGACGGTCGCAGCCTCGCGCCCCGTCTCGCCCAGGTGCACGCAGAAGGCGCGCAAGGTCGCCCGGCTCAGCGGGTCGGCCTTGCGCGCCTCAGCGAACGCGACGTACTGCTTGACGCCCTCGGTGTAGGACTTGATCGTCTGCGCCGAGCGTCTGTCGGCCTTGAGCGCAAGCTCCCAAGAGATCAGCAACTCACGCAGTTCGGGCACGCTAAACTCTCCGGGCATGCCTCCAGTCTGAGCGATACCCCGACTAGGAACGCTGTGCACCCTTAGAGTTCACGACGTAAGGCGAAAAAGCGCCGGAACGACGCGGATTTCTGCCTCGCTACCCGTCTGGCTCAGTCCAGGTAGTCGCGCAACACCTGCGAGCGCGACGGGTGACGCAACTTGCTCATCGTCTTGCTCTCGATCTGACGGATGCGCTCACGCGTCACGCCGTAGACCTTGCCGATCTCGTCGAGCGTCTTCGGCTGGCCGTCGGTGAGGCCGAAGCGCATCGAGACGACGCCCGCCTCGCGCTCGGACAGCGTGTCGAGCACCGAGTGCAGCTGCTCCTGCAGCAGCGTGAAGCTGACGGCGTCCGCCGGGACGACGGCCTCGGAATCCTCGATGAGGTCACCGAACTCGCTGTCGCCGTCCTCACCGAGGGGCGTGTGCAGCGAGATGGGCTCACGGCCGTACTTCTGGACCTCGATGACCTTCTCGGGGGTCATGTCGAGCTCCTTGGCCAGCTCCTCCGGCGTGGGCTCGCGGCCCAGGTCCTGAAGCATCTGACGCTGCACGCGAGCCAGCTTGTTGATGACCTCGACCATGTGCACCGGGATGCGGATGGTGCGCGCCTGGTCGGCCATGGCACGCGTGATGGCCTGACGGATCCACCACGTCGCGTACGTCGAGAACTTGTAGCCCTTGGTGTAGTCGAACTTCTCGACCGCGCGGATGAGGCCGAGGTTGCCCTCCTGGATGAGGTCGAGGAAGAGCATGCCGCGACCCGTGTAACGCTTGGCCAGCGACACGACGAGACGCAGGTTGGCCTCGAGGAGGTGGTTCTTCGCGTTCTTGCCGTCCGAGGCGATCCACCACAGCTCGCGCTTGAGCTTCATGTCCATCTTGACGCCCGACTCGAGCTTCTGCTCGGCGAACAGGCCGGCCTCGATGCGCTTCGCGAGCTCGACCTCCTGCTCGGCGTTGAGCAGGGCGACCTTGCCGATCTGCTTGAGGTAGTCCTTGACCGGGTCGGCCGTCGCACCCGCCGTCACGACCTGCTGGGCCGGCGCGTCATCCTCGTCACCCGGACGCAGGACGAAGCCGCCCTTCTCGTCTTCGGCCTCGCCGGCGGGCTTCTTCGCCTCGTCGACCTCCTCGGCGCCTGCCTCGACGTCCGTCACGACGACGTCGTCGATCTCGACGTCCTCGGCGACGACCTCGTCCGGCTCGTCAGCGGCCGACTTCTTGGCGGTGGTCTTCTTCGCGGTCGTCGACTTGGCCGCGGTGGCCTTCTTCGCCGTCGCCTTCTTGGCGGTGGTCTTCTTGGCGGCCGCCTTCTTCGCGGGGGCCTCACTCGCCTCGTCGGCGGTGACGATCTCGTCGAGCTCGACGTCGGTCTCCGCCTCTACGGCCTTCTTCGCCGCCGTCTTCTTGACGGCAGCCTTCTTCGCGGTCGTCGTCTTGGCCGCGGTGGTCTTCTTCGCGGCAGCGGTCTTCGTCGCGGTCTTCTTGGCAGTCGACTTCTTCGCCGCGCTCTTGCGCCCGGTCGTCGTGGCGACGGCCTGGGCCGCGTGAACCTCGTCGAGCACGATCTCGATGCCCTCGGCCCCCAGCGCCTTCAGCACCGCCTTCTGCTTGGCCATGGAGATCTTCGCTTCTTCGAGGGCGGTCTTCAGCACCACGCTGTCGACCGTGCCGCTCGCGCGCCCCTGCTCGAACAGAGCAATGACCGCGGGATGGTCGATGTCCGCGGGAAGCGCGGGGGTCTGAGCCGTTTCGGACACTGAGGTCACCAACTACCTTCCGAGAGTGCACAACGCATCGGGCAGGCGCAATCGCGCGCCGAGCGCTTCGTACGAGGGAAGAGACGAACCACGGGGGCGGGATCCGACGAGAGCCGGTTGCTCGAGACTCACCTGAGCTCGCCTGGCACCGTGGTGCCTGATTCGATCCCCCGCGTCGCTTCTTTCACCATTATAGAACTCTGGGTCGAGAACCGCAGAATCACGGGGTTCAACGCCCCTGCGTGCGCGGGTGTTCCCGACCTGACGCAAGCGCGTCAGGCCGGGGTTGGGAGCAGCGCGAGATCAGTGCGCTGTGGGCTTGACCGCGAGGACGGGGCACGGCGCGTCGAGCAGCAGTCGCTGAGCGCTCGAACCGAGGATCAGCTTGCCGACGGGCGTGCGGCGACGCAGCCCGATGACGAGCAGCGCCGGGTCGAGTTCGGCCACCTCGTCGAGGATCACCTCGACCGCGTCCTGGCCCTCCTCCACCTGCACGACGCGGCCGCCGACCGCGTCCGCACTCTCCTGCGCGGCAGCGCGCGCGTCGTCGCTCGGGACGGTCGAGACGAGTACGAGCGGGCGCCCCAGCACACTCGACTGACGCACGGCCTCGGCCACCGCGGCCTCACCCTCCGGGCCCGGAGCGAAACTGACGACGACGGACATGCGCAACCCCTGTTCTGCGACTGTGGCGATCGGCTCACACGCTACCCGAGGTGCCGCGAGCGCCCGCCGTCACGCCACGGGATGGACGCGGCCCGCCTCGGCCGTGAGCGGCCGAGCGATGACCTCGCGCACGAGCGCCGCGATCTGGTCGGCCTCGATGAGGAAACCGTCGTGACCGTGCGGCGAGTGGATGAGACGCAGCCGTCCGCGCCCGTGAGCCCGGACGATGTCGGCGGAGGCACTGACCGGGAACAGCCGATCGGAGTCGACCGCGGCGACGACGAGCTCACCCCCGAACACCCGAAGCGCAGGCTCGATGCCGCCGCGGCCGCGGCCGACGTCGTGCGTCGCCATCGCCTGCGTGAGCCGCACATAACTCATGGCGTCGAACCGCGCAACGAGTTTCGCGGCGTGGTGCTCGAGATAGCTCTCGACGGCGAACAGGCCGCCGTCGAGCGTGCGGTCCGCTCCCTGCGACTCGCGCCCGAACCGCTCCTGCAACTCGTGCGCGCTGCGGTAGGAGGTGTGCGCGATCTGGCGGGCGAGCCCGAGCCCCGACGTCGGGAAGACGCCCTGCTCGAGGTAGCCGCCACCCCGGAAATCCGGGTCAGCTTCGATTGCCCGCACCTGCGTGTGCCCCCACGCGATCTGGTCGGCGCCCGCCGCCGCGCAGCTCGCGACGACGAGGGCGCGCTGCACCCGATGCGGGAAGGTCGCCACCCACTCCGCGGCGCGCATCCCGCCGAAGGAGCCGCCGATGACAGTGTGGAAGCGCGCGATGCCGAGAGCGTCGGCGACCCGCGCCTCGGCGCGCGCCTGATCCCTGACGCTGACGTGTGGGAAGCGCCCGCCCCACACCCGGCCGTCTGGTGCGAGCGACATGGGGCCCGTGCTGCCGCGACAGCCGCCGAGCACGTTGATCGCCACGACGAACAGCTCGTCGGTGTCGAGGGGCGCGCCGGGGCCGATGAGACCAGGCCACCACCCCGCCGTCGGCTGCCCGGGGCCGACCGGCCCGACGACGTGCGAGTCTCCGGTCAGGGCGTGCTCGACGAGGACGGCGTTGCTCGCGTCGTCGTTCAGCTCGCCCCAGCACTCGTACGTCATGACGACGTCGGGCAGGGCGGCGCCGTTCTCCAGCGTCAGGGTGCCGATGTGGACGGCACGTGCGTGCGGGTTGAACCCGTCGTCGGTGAGGGGCGCCGCGGAGTCGGCCACGGCGAGGCGACGGTGCGAAACCATGACGTCCTCGATTCCGAGGTGGGTCGCAACCCACCTCTCGCGCTTGCCGCCCACGGGCGGCCCTGTCGTCACCCGGGGCACCCCGCCGCGAGGGAGGGTTGCCGCTCAGCAAGCCGGGGCTTGTGTCGCTGAAACTCTTGACCTGCGACACAGTAGGCGGCCCTGCCCGCGGCTTCCATCGCCCGCGCGGCGACGTCCACGATGTGGCGCGCTCCCACAACCGGCACGCTCGTCAGGCGACGGAACTCTGCCGAGCCTTCGTGTGGAGCGCACCGACGGCCTGCTCGTACGACAACCCCGTGCCTGTGATGTCGCGCAGCAGTTGCCCCAATGACGTCCGTCCGATGCGCAGCGACGCCGCGGCGCACGCACCGGCTCCTCGCAGGTCGCCTTCGCGCCAGGTCGCGGCGGCCTCGAGGGCCTTCCACGCGGCGCGGCCGTGGCGCGGCACGAGCGGCAGCCAAGTTCGCAGGCACGCGCTCGTCATCAGCGGGCCAGGCTCGCCGAGCGGCGTGCCCGGGCTCAGCAGACGGAACAGTTCGGGTGCGACGCACAGGAGGATCTCATCGCGCGTCGGGCCGTCGACGACAGCGTCGGCGAGCACCTGCAGGTCGGCGCTGCGGGAGCGTCGCCGGGTGCCCGACGCGGTGTCGGGGACGTCGCACAACCGTGCCCAGGCGGCTCGGACGTCGACGACGCTGGGAACGGGGCGCGCGGTGGCGGCCATGGCCTCGCCGCCGCGGCGGACGTCGCGAAGCTGCTCGCGGGTCTGCTCTGACAGGGACGGGATCTCGTGGATCGCGCCGTCACAGCAGCCGAGCTCGCATTCGATGGCCCACCAGTGCTCGTCGCTGGCACCGAGGACGTGGTGCAGCGGCACGCGGCGCTCGATGCGTTTCGCGAGGGCCGCGATGTCGACGCGGCCCGGCTCGCAGCGATAGGCGATGGCGATGGCGGCCTGCGCACCCATCGTCGCGCGCCGCTCAGCGACGACGTCGAGCATGTGCGCCGTCTCCCCGTCGCACGCATCGTCCGCCCAGCCGAGCACCCCCGCGAGCGCACCGTCACGTTCGAACAGGACGATGACGGCGCCCGCCCCCTCGGAGCCGACGAGATCGGGAAGGGCTGCCACCAGGGCGCTGAGGCCCTTGAGTCGTGTTGTTGTCTTCATGCCCCCAGCGAAACCCATGACGCCACCCGCGCGCTGACCACGAGCCACAAACCTGTGGACGAGGCATCCTGCGGGCCGCGAAACGGGCCGTAGCCGTCACACCTGTGGGTGAGTGGGCCGTTCGAGCAAGGCCAGGCGGGGGTTCGCGGCCCTCAGATCGTCGCCCGGAAGCCCGTTGATGCGCACGGACGACACATCGCCGAACCGGCCCGGACACGCCGAACGCCACCCGCCGAAGACGAGTGGCGTTCGGGGTGGAATCAGGGCGACGTCAGGCTGACGGCGGGATCTGCGCGACGAAGTCGCGACGCGCCGACTGGGCGATCTTGCGGATGAGGACGACATCGAGGCCGCCACCGATGAAGCCGCCCGCCACGGGGATGAGGCGCGGAATGCGCGTGAGGAAGCGACGCCCCACCTGCGAGCCGAGACGGAACGCAACGGACTTGTTCACGACGGCGAGCGCCGCCGGCGGCAGCTTGCGCGTGGCGACGTTCGTCGCGACGCCACCCGTCATCGGGCCGAGGCCCTTGAGGACCTGCGTCGCGTCCGCACCGATGAGGTCGAGCAGGATCGCCGAGCGCACGGCTGGGTCGTCGACGTCGTGACCGTTGATGGCGGCGATTGCCGCGACCATGCGCGTCGCGACGGTGTAGAAACCGATGACGTTCGCGGGCAGTGCCACGGGGAGCGTGACGAAACCGCCGAGGTTGGTGAGGAAGCCGTTCGCGCCCGCGAGCTTCGTGTGTGATGCGACGACGTCGTCCATCGCCGCTTCCTTGGAGCCCGCCTTCTTCATCGCCTCGTCGGCGACGGCGCGGGCCGACTTGAACGTCGCCACGCCCCCGATGCCCACCGAGATGAGGTGCTGCGCCAGGGTGTTGGCCGTCGAGTCGAGCATGCCCGACGGTTTCTCGGGGGCTGCAGGAGCCTTCTTGTCTTGACCGAATCCGAACATGAGGTGATCCTCCCAAGTTGGCGGGGGCCCGGCAAGCCACCGCAGGGGTGGCCGCAGCCAGGCGAGCGTTGCGAAGCCCGCGTGGCCGTCGGCTCAGACCGACGGCCGGCGAGAAGCGCTCGCGGGCTCACAACGAGCCCTTGGTGCCCGGATCCTCTCCCTCGGCGCGCAGGAACTGCTCCAGCTCGGCGCCGATCTCGTCTGCGCTCGGCAGGTCGTTCATCTCGGCGGCGAGGAGCGAGCGTCGACGACGACCCTCGGTGAAGGCGTCGTACTGCCGCTCGAGGCCCTCGACGACCTCGGTGACCTCGTCGTTCTCGCTGATCTGCTTGGCGATGTCGACGCGATGCAGCCCGGCGATCGCGGCGAGCTCCTGAGCGGGGATCGCCAGCCCCGTCAGCCCGCAGACGGCCTCGAGCGCGGCGAGCGCGGCGTCCGCGAACTCGACCTGCGTGAGGTAGTGCGGCACGTGGATCGCGAAACCTGCGGTGTCCATGCCCGCCTCGGCGAGCCGGATGTGCATGAGCCCTTCGGCACTCGAGGGAACCTGGACGTTGCCGAAGAGCGGCTCGTTCTCCGTCAGCAGACGCTGATCGGAGGCGAAACGCGTGAAACCGACCGGGCGCGTGTGCGGCACGGCCATCGGGATTCCGTGCGCGCTCACCATGAGCGAGACGCCGAGGTTCGCCGCGAGGATGCGGACGGCCTCGCTGACGCGCTCCCACTGGTAGTCGGGCTCGGGGCCGGCGAGCAGCAGGAACGGCGTGCCTTCGGCGTCGACGAGGCGGTACAGCACGAGAGCCGGGTCGTCGTACTCGCTGTAGCGGTCGCGATCGAACGTCATCATCGGGCGGCGACCGCGGTAGTCGAGCAACTGGTCAACGTCGAACGACGCGACGACCGTGTGCTCGAGCGTGCCCAGCATGTGCGCCGTCATCAACTTCTGCGTGTTGCCCGCGTCGATGAAACCGCCCAGCGAGACCACGAGGGTCGAGGCGCTCTGCTCGGCGAGCGGGGTGTCGGTCTCGATGCGGAACAGTTGCGTGGGATCAAGCACGTCGTACTCCTTCGTCAGGTGCTCACCGTTCAACGCCCCGCGCGCGGGGATGATTCCCCCACGCCGCGGCCACTCAGGTCTGCGGCGACGCGGCGTCCGGAACGGTCTCGGCATGACCGTCGGTGCGCAACTGCGCCCGCAGCGCCTCGGCATTCTCGGCGAGGATCTGCTGGTCCTGGCCGCGCGTGACGGCGTGCGGGTCGAACTCGGCCGGGCTCTGCGTCGGCCACACGTGCAGGTGCAGGTGCGGCACCTCGTACCCCTCGACGAGCAGGCCGACGCGCTGCGCCTGCCACGCGCGCTGCTGCGCCTGACCGATGATCTGCGCGACACCCGTGAGATGCGCGAAGATGCTCGGCGGCGCCTGCGTCCATTCGACGATCTCCCCGCGCGGCACGACGACCGTGTGCCCGTCGGTGATGGGGTCGATGACGAGGAACGCCACGCACACCTCGTCCTGCCAGACGAAGTGCGCCGGGATGTCGCCGTCGATGATCTTGCTGAAGATGCTCGCCATGGCCTCCAACCTACGCCCGATCAGCGGGCCTCCGCAGCGTCCATCGCCTTGTAGATCCGCTTCTCGGACACCGGGTGAGCGGTGCCCAGACGCTGCGCGAACTGGCTGACGGCAAGCTCCTCGATCATCCAGCGGATGTCGAGCACGTCGGCGTCCCCACGGCGCTCGGGGCGCAGCCCGGCGACCATGTCGTCGTACTCACGTCGGACGGTCGCGACGAGGTCGGCGCGGTCGGCGTCACGCACGAGATCGGTGACGCCCTTGTCGAGCCGCTCGAGCATTCCCCGCACGTAGCGATCGAGGTGACCGAGGCGCGCCAACCCGGTCTCGGCGACGAAACCGGGATGGATGAGCGCGACGAGGTGAGCGGCGACGTCGTCGTGCAACGCCTTCGCCGCGGGCGCCGTCAATCGTGACAGCCCGAGCTGCACCTCGGCGGCGTGCTCGAGCACGGGCGCGAGCTTCTCGGCCGCCTCGAGCACGAGCGGTGCCACCTGCTGACGGATCGCCGTGAGGGCCGCGTCGAACTGCTCTGCGTCGCGCACTTCGCGCCCGGGCATGCCTTCGATGACGGAGTCGACGGCGGCCGCGAGGACGTCGTCCATGAGGGCGTCCATCGAACCGTGCGGGTTGTTGCCGAGCGCGAGCTTCTGCCGGTTGCTCATGAGGCCGAGGATTCGCTTCCACGGCACCTGCGTGTTGAGCAGCAGCAGACGGCGGGTGCCGAGCCGAGTGGCCTGGCGCGCCTCGGACTCGGTGCCGAGCACCTCGACAGCGACGTCACGGCCGTGGTCGACGACAGCCGGGAAGCCCGTCATCCGCTGGCGGCCGGCCGACTTCGTGAACTGGCGGGGCAGCTCACCGAACGTCCACTGCGTCAGCCCCTGCTGCTCGAGGTCTCCGGCCGCCTTCGCGATCGACTGACGCAGACGCCCGGCGAGTTCGTCCTGCAGCGCCGCGAGATCCTTGCTCTCACGGATCTTGCGGCCCCGCTCATCCTCGACCCTGAACGTGACCTTCAGGTGGTCGGGCAGCTTCCCCGGGTCCCAACTCCCCGCGGGCACACGTACCGAGGTGAGACGAAACAGCGCCTCGCCCAGCTCGTCGGCGAACGGGACCTCACCCGGGCGACCCTGGGCATCCATGAGCGCCAGCGCCCGCCGCGCATGGTCGGGAGCCGGGACGAAGCTGCGTCGGATGTTCTTCGGCAGCGACTTCACGAGGGCCGTCGCGAGTTCCTCACGCATACCGGGCACGAGCCAGTCGAACCCGTGATCCTCGACCTGGTTGAGCACCGGCAGCGGCACGTGCACGGTGATGCCGTCGGCGTCTGCACCCGGCTCGAACTGATACGTCAACTTGAGCCTGAGACTGCCTTGCCGCCACGACTTCGGGTAGGCCGACTCGTCGACGGCGTCCGCGTCGTCGGCGACGAGCAAATCCTCGGTGAAGGTGAGCAGGCTCGGGTTCGTGCGACGCTCGTTCTTCCACCACCGGTCGAAGTGCGCCCCGGAGACGATGTCCGCCGGGATGCGCTCGTCGTAGAAGTCGAACAGGACGTCGTCGTCGACGACGAGGTCACGCCGTCGGGCGCGCGCCTCGAGGTCGGCGAAGCGCGCGCGCAGCGCCGCGTTGTCCTTGAGGAACTGGTGCTGCGCATCCCAGTCACCCTCGACGAGAGCGTGACGGATGAACAGGTCGCGAGAGACCTCCGGATCGATCGCGCCGTAGGCCGCCTTGCGGCCCGCGACGATCGGGATGCCGTACAGCGTGACCCGCTCGGACGCGACGGCCCCCGCGCGCGAGCGCTCCCAGTGCGGTTCGGCATACGAGCGCTTGACGAGGTGGGCGCCCGCCCGTTCGATCCAGGCGGGGTCGACGACCGCGTTGGTGCGCGCCCACATGCGGGTCGTCTCGACCAGCTCGCCCGCCATGACCCAGTCGGGTTGGCGTCGGAACAGCGTCGAGCCGGGCTGGATCGCGAAACGCGCCTGACGGGCGCCGAGGTACTCACGCTTCTCACGATCCCGCAGCCCGACGTGGCTGAGCAGACCCGTGAGCAGCGCCTGGTGGACGGCATCCTCGCTCGCGGCGTTGTCGCTCATGAACAGCTTGGCCTGCTTGCACGCCGCCTTGAGCTGACCGTGCAGATCCTGCCATTCGCGCAGCCGCAGGTAGTGGAGGTACTCGCGCTTGCACAGGCGCCGGAAGGCACTGCTGGACAGTTCGCGCTGCTGCTCGCGCACGTAGTTCCACAGGTTGAGGTAGCTGAGGAAGTCGCTCTTCTCGTGCTTGAACCGGGCGTGCTGTTGATCCGCCTGGGCCTGCGCGTCCGCGGGGCGCTCACGCGGATCCTGGATCGACATCGCCGCGACGATGACGAGTACCTCCCGCAGCGAGCCGTTCTCGGCGGCGGCGACGAGCATGCGTCCGAGCCGCGGGTCGACGGGCAGGCGCGCGAGAGTGCGGCCGGTCGGCGTCAGCTTCTTGCGCGGCCCCTGAGCGGTGGTGTCGAGGGCGTGCAACTCCTCGAGCAGCGCCAGGCCGTCCTTGATCTGGCGGGCGTCGGGCGCGTCGACGAACGGGAAGCGCGCGATGTCGCCGAGGCCCAGGGACGTCATCTGCAGGATGACGCTCGCGAGGTTCGTTCGCAGGATCTCGGGGTCGGTGAACTCCGGGCGGGACGCGAGATCCTCCTCCGAGTACAACCGGATGCAGATGCCGTCGGCGACGCGGCCGCACCGGCCGGCGCGCTGACGGGCGGAGGCCTGCGAGATCGGCTCGATCGGCAGGCGCTGCACCTTCGTGCGCTGGCTGTAGCGCGAGATGCGCGCGGTGCCGGTGTCGATGACGTAGCGGATGCCCGGCACCGTCAGCGACGTCTCCGCGACGTTCGTCGCCAGGACGATGCGTCGCCCGTGGTGCGGCGCGAAGACGCGATGCTGCTCGGCGGCGGACAGGCGCGCATAGAGCGGCACGATCTCGACGTCGTGACGCACGCGCCCCCAGTCAGCGCCCTTGAGCGCGTCCGCGGCGTCGCGGATCTCGCGCTCACCGGAGCAGAAGACGAGGATGTCCTGCGCCGAACCGTCACCGCTGCCTGAGCGCCACAGCTCCTGTGCGGCCTCGACGATGCCCGTCACCTGATCGACGTCCTCGAGCTTGGGGTCCTCCCCCGGCTTGCTCGGCGCGAGCTCGCGCACGAGGGGGCGATACCGCGTCTCGACGGGGTAGGTGCGCCCCGAGACCTCGATGATCGGCGCGGGCCCGTCCGGGCCGGCGAAGTGCTCGGCGAAGCGCTCCGGGTCGATCGTCGCGGACGTGATGATCACCTTGAGATCGGGGCGCCGCGGCAGCAACTGCTTGAGGTAGCCGAGGATGAAGTCGATGTTGAGGCTGCGTTCGTGCGCCTCGTCGATGATGAGCGTGTCGTACTGACGCAGATCCCGATCGCGTTGCATCTGCGACAACAGGATGCCGTCGGTCATGACGCGCACGCGGGTCTTCTTCGACGACTCGTCGACGAAGCGCACCTGATAGCCGACCGTCTCACCGAGCGGCGACTCGAGTTCTTCGGCGAGCCGCTCGGCGACCGAACGCGCCGCGATGCGTCGCGGCTGGGTGTGGCCGATGGCGCCGGCGCGCCCGCGCCCCAGTTCGAGGCAGAACTTCGGCAGCTGCGTCGTCTTGCCCGAACCCGTTTCGCCCGCGACGATGACGACCTGGTGGTCGCGGATCACCTCGAGGATCTCGTCTTTCGCCTCGACGACAGGCAGGTGGCCCGGGTAGCGCAGGACGTACGACGCTGCTTCCGATGTGGGGTCGGGGATGGCCTCGGCGGCCAGGGCCGGTTCGTCCCCTCGGGGTGACGCGTTCGCTCTGCTCCGGCTCGGCCTGCGCCGGCGGGACGATGAGGCGAGCGGCGGCCCGGGCATCGCCGGATCGCCGTTCGAGGAAGGTTGCGAAGGTCTTGGAGTACTCACGATTCGCTCATTTTCTCACGCGCGCCGGTGATGGCCGCGCGCGTTCGGGCAGGGCCCAGCGCCCCCCGCCGTCAGGGCAGGAGCTGGCTGAGCGTGTAGATGAGGAGGCCGATGAGGCCGCCGACGACGGTGCCGTTGATGCGGATGAACTGCAGGTCGCGCCCAACGAACGACTCGATGCGTTCGGAGGCGTCCTGCGCGTCCCAGCGCTCGACCGTCGAGGAGATGAGGGCCGTGATCTCGTGGCCGTATCCCTCGACGCCGGCGGCTGCGACGTCCTCGAGGCGACGTTCGAGGCTCGCGTGGAGCGCGTCATCGGTGCGGATGCGCTGCGCGAGCGCCCGCAGGTGGTGGACCATCCGCGCCCGCAGCTCGCCGTCGGGATCCATGAGAGCGTCACCGAGCATCCGACGCACCGACGACCACACGTTCAGGGCCGCGTCGGCGACGCTGGGGTGGGTGAGGAAGCGCTGCTTGAGGTTCTCCGCCTGCTGCTGGGTCTTCTCGTCGTGCTGCAGGTCGTGCGCGGCGCGAGCGAGGAACGCGTCGATCGCGCGACGCATCGCGTGATCAGGTGTGTCGCGCACCTCCGCGAGCCACTTGACGATCTCGAGGTGGATGCGGTCGACGACGGCGTCGTCGAGCCACTGCGGCGACCACCACGGCGCCTTCGCCCCGACGATGCGCGTCACCGCATCCTTGTTCTCGCTCACCCAGACGTGCATCTCGGTGATGCAGACGTCGACGAACCCGTGGTGCGTGCCGTCCGCGACGACCCCTTCGAGCAGGTGCCCGGCGAGTTCGCCGATGGGCTCGCGCTGCAGACGCGGGATGAGGACGGCGTCGAGGAAGTGGCGCACCTCGTCCTCGTCGAGGCTCTCGAGCGCCTTGTTGAGCTGCGGGGTGATCTGGGCGACGAGCCGCTCGGCCTGACCGGGGCGCTCGACCCAGGCCGCGACGCGTCGCGGGACGTCGACGCCGCGGATGCGCTCACGCACGAGATCGGGGGTGAGGAAGTTGGAGGCGACGAACTCCTCGAGGCTCTTGCCCAGCTGATCCTTGCGCGTCGGGATGATGGCCGTGTGCGGCACCTTGAGACCGAGGGGGTGACGGAACAGCGCGGTCACCGCGAACCAGTCGGCGACGGCACCGACCATCGCAGCCTCGGCCGCCGCGTTGACGTACCCCCACGCCCCGCCATGGCCGTGCGTGAGGATGTAGATGACGGCCGCGAGGACGAGCAGCCCCGTCGCCACGAGGCGCATGCGACGCAGCGCAGCACGGCGCTCGAGATCGGCGGGGGCCAGGTTCATCGTCGTGGACACGCCGCCACGATAGTCGGGCTCTCGCTCGCGCACCGCCTCGACGGCACCGGGTTTCGCTCAGGGCGCACTGCGGACGCCGGTGCGTGGCGGCCGCGGGGTGACGTGCGCGGCGTCTCGGGTGACAGGAGACGCAGGGGGCGTGCGCAGCCGCAGGAGCTCGGCGCCCGTCACCCGCACAGACGCCGCACGTGCGCCGCGAGATCGTCGAGGCCATCGCTCAGCTCACGCCACGACGCGTCGAGGTCGACGTGCCACGAGTGGACGCTCGCCCGCGTCGCCGGCATCCGGATGCGGCTCGCCGGGCGGCGCCGCGCGTGGGCATAGACGACGAGTGCTGCGTCGAGGTCGAGCGAGGCGGCCTGCACCATGACCGGGAAGAACGCGGCCGCGTCGTTCGCGACGGCGGCGGCCGGGTCGCGAGGAGTCCGCGCGGTGTCGCGACCTCCGCCCGTCATGAGGTGCAGCGGGTCACCCGTGCGGCGGGGCACGTCGTCGTCGCCGAGGTGGTAGCGGGTGCCGATGACGAGGCGGGGGCCGCTCGCGTCACGCACGAGGATGTCGGCGGTAGCGCGCAGCGACGCGGCGTCGTCGAGCGCGAGCTCCTCGGCCTGCTCGACGCGATGCGCGGGCCACAACCGGGCCCGCAGCTCGGTGGCGACGAAGCGCAGGAAGACGAGGTCGACGTCGACGAGGAACGCGTTCGCACCGCGCTCGCCCTCGTCGTGACGGATCGAGAAACCGTCGATCGCGAGACGCGCCAGACCCATCGCGTGCTCGTAGTGCGCATTGAGCCGCGTCAACGGGATCTCGAGCGCCAGCTCCCGCGGATCGGCGTCGGCGACCCCGTCGAACCGCGCGAGCAGCTCGACGGCGAGACGCCGCGTCTGCGGGCTGAGGCCGGGGGCGCCGAGCACGCGGACGACGGCCGCGCGCAGCAGGTGGTTCTCGACGACGTCTGACGTGAACTCCTCGAACCGGCACACCGGGGCGCCGACCGTCCACGGTCTGCGGGCGAGCTGGTC
The DNA here is from genome assembly GCF_001556795.1 of Dermacoccus sp. CCH2-D9. Classification (NCBI taxonomy): domain Bacteria; kingdom Bacillati; phylum Actinomycetota; class Actinomycetes; order Micrococcales; family Dermacoccaceae; genus Dermacoccus; species Dermacoccus sp. CCH2-D9. The sequence continues at coordinate 31,144 of NZ_LSJT01000147.1, read as the reverse complement.
GACGAGCAAGCGGCCCCGCAGCGTCGAACTCTCCTCCTCGCGCGTGCGATACCCGTGCAGCAGCCCGCGGCGGGTCGCCGCCTCGACAGCGCGCAGGACGACAAGCGCCGATCCGTCGAGCAGTTCGCCGTCACCCGCGAAATCGCTCGTCTCACTCCCCCACGCGATCGACGCGTCCTGCCCGCCGAGCATGGCGAAGATCGATGCCATCGGCACGCGCGGCACGATCCGCACCTCGAAACCGGGAACGCTGACCGTGCCGACCCACGACGTCGTCTCGACGACGACGGCCTCCGGATCGGCAGTGGCGAGCAACCTCACCCGATCCGAGCCGACCGAGAACAGGGCGCGACGCGCACTGCTCGGCACGCGGACCGGCTCCGAACGCGAGTGCTCCGCCAGGGTGAGGCGAACGCGCTCGTCCGGCGCGAGGGCGCCGACCGCGAGCGCCGTCATGACCCCTCGGGCGCCGCGTCGTTCGTGGCGCGCGCCGCGTCGTCGTCAGCATGCGCAGCCTGGGCGTGCCGTTCGAGCACGGCCTCCCAGGTGAACGTCGCGAGCACGTCCTCGCGCCCGTAGAGCTGATCCTCGATGAACGGGTAGACGCCGTACTTCCAGATGCGGGCGAGCGCGGCGTCGTCGAGGTCGCGCACCATGAAGTGGCTGTGGCCGATCTGCAGGTGCGGGCCGCGCAGGATCTGACGCAGCTCCTCGTTGACCCGATCGACGACGCCCGCCACCCACACGGGGCCGTTCTCGCGCTCCAGCCAGCGCGCCAGCAGCCCCTCCATCGGGCCTTCGTGCGGCATGAACGGCAGGAAGTGGAAGCGGCGTCGCAGCGCAGCGTCGACGAGGGCGATCGATCGGTCGGCCGTGTTCATCGTGCCGATGAAGTACAGGTTCGAGGGCAGCTGGAAGCCCTCGTCGGGCCGGTAGCTCGTCATGACCGACTGCGAGCGATACTCGAGCAGGAACAGCAGCTCACCGAAGACGCGCGGCAGGTTCGCGCGGTTGATCTCGTCGATGACCATGATGTGCGGCGTCGTCGGGTCGGCCTCGGCGGCCTCGGCCATGAGCGCCAACGGCCCCTTGCGCAGTTCGTAGACCATTGCGCCAGCGGCGTCGAGACGCGGGCGGAAGCCCTCGAAGAAGTCCTCGTACGACGTGGACGGGTGGAACTGCACGACGGCGCGCTTCGTCGGGTCGGGCTGCAGGGCCGCCGCGAATCGCTGCGCCATGAACGTCTTGCCCGTCCCGGGCGGACCGTAGAAGATGAGCTGCTTCTTGTCCTGCAGCAACTCGTCGATCTCGCGCAGGAACTCCTCGTCCACGAGCAGATCCGCCGCCGCCTCGGCGACCAGATCTCGTTCGGGGTCGACGCTCGTCTCGCCCTTGCGCAGCAGCCACAGCGCGAACTGCACCTGCCCCCACGGGTCGTTCGGCAGCAACGGTTCGAGCTTGCCGCGCAACCGGTCCGCGGCGATGACCTGCAGCCGACCACGCGACAACTCGCGCCGACGCGGCAGGACGACACCGAGCGCCTGCGCGAGAGCGACCTTGCCGTCACGCCCCGTCATCGCGTACACGGGCAGGTAGCGGTGCGGGTGCGCGATCGCCAGGAGCTTCATCGCGACGGCCTCGTCGAGCGCGACCTCATCGGCGCCCTCGGGGTCGATGACCGCGTCGATGCGGTCGGCGTCATCGCCCTCACCCCACAGCAGGTGCGTGACGGAGCGCGCGAGGTTCTCGAGGCCACGCGCATCGAGCGCGGCGAGGCGCGCGTCGAGGACACTGTGCGTGCCCGTCGACCCGTAGGCGCCACCGGCGATGATGCGCTTGAACGTCGCGAGGTCGAACGCGGCGAGCGCCTCCGCTTCGAGCGAGGCCGCGAAGGTGCGGCGCTGCTCGACGTGCCACTGATCGCGCTCCGCCGGGTACGGACGGTCGGCCAGGAAGGCGCGCAGCGCGATGGCGAGCTCCTCGTCGATGCCCTCGACGGGCGCATCGGAGCCGCGCATCGTGTCGACCAGCGGCAGCACGCGGCGCACGGTGTCCTCGACGTCCGCGGCGAAGCTGCGCCGCCCCACCCCGTCGGGGTGCGGGAACCAGCGGCCGACGAACACCTCGCCACCCTCGTACGACGCCCCCGTCGGCGTCAGGCGGTCCGGCGCGCCGGCCGGGCCGAGATGGATGAACTCCAGACCGGCAGGCAGGTTCTGCTCGAGCCGCGAGCCGAGCTCCTCGTGACGTTCGGCGCCCGCCGCGGAATCCCAGCCCGACATCAGCCCGACGGCGATGCCGGAGCTCGTCATCCACACGCGCAGGGCGGGCGCTCCCCCGCTGCTCGAGGGCAGCAGCCACGTCGAGTGCGAATCGCTGCGGTAGGCCGCGCGCGAGGACGCCTCCGTCCGGGTCTGCAGGCTCGTCTCGGCGAGCTTGACGCCGGTGGCGCGCTCGAGCTGCTCGTGCAGGCTGCGCGCGACCAGCGCGGCATGACCGCGCAACTGCAGCGCCAGGGACGCGGCGCGTGCCTCCGACTCGCCGTCCGGATAGCCGACGCCCTGCTCGAAAGTACGGTGCAGTTGCGTCGACTCGGTCGCCAGCGCAGGCAGCGCCGCGCCGAAGCCGACGAACGACGGCTTCTCGCCCAGCGCCGTGACGACGCGCTGCGCCCGGTAGGCGCCGGCGGGGCTGAACGCACGGCACAGCGTCACGAAGTCGACGTAGCGCTCGGCGTGCGTGAGGTGGCGCCCCATCCACCCCAGGGTCGCGAACGCGTCCGCCCCACCCGGCCACAGCACCGGCCAGTCCCCCTGGCCGGAGGTGGCCCACACGAGCGACAGGAACGTCGGCACGCGCGCGAGATCAGGCCCGCCGGATCCGATGACGTCCTCGAGACGCGCGATCGACGTGCCCGCCTCGTCGAGCGAGGTCGGGGTGACGAGCACCTTCGCCAGCACGTCCTCGAGCTCGCCGAGGCGGTCCTCGCAGTGCGCTACGACGCGCGGCAGCCAGTGCCGCGCGAGCGCGCCGGCCCCGACATATGGGCCCGGCCGCGCGCCCCACTGCGCGAGGGCCTCGGCGAAGCGTTTGATGTCGGGGCGGCGGATCATCGCCTCGACGTCAGCCCTCAGTTCGATGTCGCGGGCGTGCGCGAGCGCGTCGAGCTGCTGCCACGACGCGACGAACGCGGGGTCGGCCTCGACGTGCTCGGCCATGAGGTCGTACGTGCTCCGCCACCGACCCAGATCGGTCTCGCGCTGGCCATCCGCAGCCTCGTCGGACCACGTCATGGGGGCTTGCATCACACCGTCACTCCCGGCACGGCGAACCCTCAGCGAGGGCCGCCGTCACCTGCGTCGAAGGGGGCATTCGGCGACGCGGAGCCTGCGGCTGCGTCGTCGGTTCTGCCGGTCAGTCTAGCCTGCGACTCACCCTTCGGACGGTGTGCGTCCGGTGGCTCGAGAGGACGTCCGAAGGCGCCGGCGCCCACGCGATGGCGCGGGTACGCGCTTCGCGTGGGCGGTTCGTGGGCCGCTGACGCTGCACTCGTACACCGTCGCGGGACGGGTCGCGGCAGGTCGGTGCGGCTCAGCGCACGACGCGCAGCCTGATCGTCTCCGGCATCGCGCGCAGCTGGTCGAGGACGGCGTCGGGCAGCTGGGAGACGACGTCGGTGACGACGTAGCCGGTGTCCGCGGCGGTGTCGAGCATCTGACCCTCGATGTTGACGCCGTGCTCGGCGAGGATGCCGTTCATGCGCGCCAGCGCACCCGGCACGTTCTTGTGGAAATGCACGATGCGGTGCTGACCCGGGCGCTCGGGCAGGTTGAGCGACGGGAGGTTGACGTTGAGCGTCGTCGAACCACGCTGGACGTAGTCGCGCAGCTTCGCGGCGACGAACCGTCCGATGTCCTCCTGCGCCTCCTCCGTCGAGCCGCCGATGTGCGGCGTCAGCACGACGTTGGGGATGCCCTGCAACGGTGAGTCGAACGGATCGCCCTTCTTCTTGGGCTCGGTCGGGAACACGTCGACCGCCGCACCGGCGATGTGACCGGATTCGAGATGCGTCTTGAGCGCGTCGTAGTCGACGACGAAGCCGCGCGAGAGGTTGAGGAACAACGAGCGCGGGCGCATCGCGGCGAACTGCTCGGCGCCGAAGAAACCGGCGTTGCCGGAGCGCCCGTCGACGTGCAGCGTGATGACCTCGGCGATCGACAGCAGCTCCTCGAGCGACGAGCAGCGTGTCGCGTTGCCGAGGGCGAGCTTGTCGTCGGTGTCGTAGAAGTAGACCTGCAGGCCGAGCATCTCCCCGACGACGGACAGCTGCGAGCCGATGTTGCCGTACCCGACGATGCCGAGCTTGCGGCCGCGGATCTCGTGGCTGCCCTTCGCGTCCTTGTGCCACACCCCGTCGTGCAGCGCGCGGTCCTTCTCGCTGAGGCGGCGCGCCATCATGATGATCTCGGCGATGGCAAGTTCGACGACCGAGCGCGTGTTGGAGAACGGTGCGTTGAACACGACGATGCCCCGCCCCGCGGCGTGCGCGAGGTCGATCTGGTTCGTGCCGATGCAGAAGGCCCCGATCGCCTGCAGGTCGGGCGCATTGTCGAGCACGCGCGCGCTCACCTCGGTCTTGGAGCGGATGCCGAGCAGGTCGACGCCCTGCAGCGCCTCGATCAGCTCGTCCTCGTCCATCGCGCCGATGCGCATGTCGACCTCGAAGCCGGCCTCGCGCAGCAGCGCCTCCCCCAGGGGGTGCACGTTCTCGAGCAGCAGTGCCTTCACGGCCGGTTCCTTTCGCTGGCGGTGACGACGACCTGACGCGTCGCTCACATCATGAGACTTCATCGAGGCGATCGCAGGACGATCCATCTCAGCGGGCAAGACGGCAGGCGCCGTCGATGACTCTCGTCACCGGCGACGCCTGCCTTCATGCCTCAGCGAAGCATCAGCTGCAGCCGGAGGTGCTTCCGCAGCCCTCGCACACGTAGCAGCTACCGGCCGGACGCATCTTCGTCCCGCACGTCATGCACATCGGCGCATCCGCGGCGTGACCCTGGAACTTTTCGAGCAGCTCGGTGGAGCTGTGGATCTCGTTGCTCACCTCACGGGCCGAGGCTGCACCCGAGCCCGAGATGACCTCGTCGGCACGCTCCTCCTCCGACGTCGTCGGAGCTGCCGGCGCAGTGGTACCCGCGCGCTCCTGACGGGCCGGGGCGGCCGTCTGCGAGTTCGACTCCGCGTCGAAGCTCTCGTCGTCGCCCTCGCTCGGAGCGTAGGAACCCGTCTCGAGCTGACGCGCACGCTCGGCCGCGGTGTGGATGCCCATGAACGAGCGCGTGTCGAAGTCGAGGTAGTCGAGCGCCAGGCGGCGGAAGACGTAGTCCATGATCGACTGCGCCATGCGCACGTCGGCGTCGTCCGTCATACCGGCCGGCTCGAAGCGCAGGTTCGTGAACTTCTCGACGAACGTCTCGAGTGGCACGCCGTACTGCAGGCCGATGGAGACCGCGATCGAGAACGCGTCCATGACACCGGCGAGCGTCGAACCCTGCTTGCCGAACTTGAGGAACAGCTCGCCGAGGTCACCGTTCTCGTACGTGCCGGCGGTGAGGTAGCCCTCCGCGCCGCCAACGGCGAACGACGTCGTCTGCGACGAGCGACGCTTCGGCAGACGCTTGCGGACCGGACGGTACTCGATGACCTTCTCCGCAGCCGGGGTCTCGGTGCTGGTCGCGGCGGGCTCGGACTTCTTCTCCGCCTTGCCGTCGGACAGCGGCTGGCCGACCTTGCAGTTGTCGCGGTAGACCGCGATGGCCTTGAGGCCGAGCTTCCAGCCCTCGAGGTGCACCTCGGCGATGTCGTCGACGCTCGCGGTCTCGGGCAGGTTGACCGTCTTCGAGATGGCGCCCGACAGGAACGGCTGGCAGGCGGCCATCATGCGCACGTGGCCCATCGGCGAGATGGCGCGCGCACCCATGGCGCAGTCGAAGATCTCGTAGTGCTCGGGCTTGAGACCGGGCGCGTCGATGACGTGGCCCTTCTCGGCGATGTGCTCGACGATCGCCTCGATCTGCTCGTCCTGGTAGCCCAGCTTCCTCAGCGCACGCGGGATCGTCTGGTTGACGATCTGCATCGAACCGCCACCGACGAGCTTCTTGAACTTGACGAGCGAGAAGTCGGGCTCGATACCCGTCGTGTCGCAGTCCATCATGAAGCCGATCGTGCCGGTCGGGGCGAGGACAGAGGCCTGCGCGTTACGGAAGCCGTTCTTCTCGCCGAGCGTGACGACGTCGGCCCAGGCCTTCGTGGCGAGGGAGTGGATGTCGCTCGCCATCGCACCCATGTCCTTGTGCGACGACAGCTCGTCGTTGGCCGCGCGGTGCTTGCGCATGACGCGGTTGTGCGCCTGGCTGTTCTGGGCGTAGCCGGCGTAGGGGCCGACGACGGCCGCCATCTCCGCGGAGCGCTTGTAGGCGGCACCCGTGAGCAGCGAGGTGATCGAGGCCGCCAGGGCGCGGCCACCGTCGGAGTCGTAACCGTGGCCCGTCGCCATGAGCAGTGCACCGAGGTTGGCGTACCCGATGCCGAGCTGGCGGTAGTCGACGGTCGTCTTGCCGATCGACTCGGTCGGGAAGTCGGCGAAGCAGATCGAGATGTCCATCGCCGTGATGACGAGTTCGACGACCTTGGCGAATGTCGCCGCGTCGAACGTGTCGTCTTCCTTGAGGAACTTCAGCAGGTTGAGCGAGGCGAGGTTGCAGCTCGAGTTGTCGAGCGACATGTACTCCGAGCACGGGTTCGACGCCGTGATACGGCCCGTCTCGGGGTTGGTGTGCCACGCGTTGATCGTGTCGTCGTACTGCACGCCCGGGTCGGCGCACTCCCACGCGGCCTTGTTGATCTTGTCGAACAGCTCACGCGCATCGACGGTCTCGATGACCTCACCGGTGTCGCGGGCGCGCAGACCGAAGCTGCCGCCGTCGACGACCGCCTGCATGAACTCGTCGTTCACACGAACCGAGTTGTTGGCGTTCTGGTACTGCACGGAGACGATGTCGCGGCCACCGAGGTCCATGTCGAATCCGGCGTCACGCAGCGCGCGGATCTTGTCCTCCTCGCGCGCCTTCGTCTCGATGAACTCCTCGATGTCGGGGTGGTCGACGTCGAGGACGACCATCTTGGCCGCGCGACGCGTCGCGCCACCGGACTTGATCGTGCCGGCCGAGGCGTCGGCGCCGCGCATGAAGGAGACCGGGCCGGATGCGGTGCCGCCCGAGGAGAGCAGCTCCTTGGAGGAGCGGATGCGGGAGAGGTTGAGACCGGCGCCCGAGCCACCCTTGAAGATGAAGCCCTCCTCCTTGTACCAGTTGAGGATCGAATCCATCGAGTCCTCGACCGACAGGATGAAGCACGCGCTGACCTGCTGCGGGCTCGCGGTACCGACGTTGAACCAGACGGGCGAGTTGAACGAGAACACCTGGTGCAGCAGGGCGTGGGTGAGCTCGTGCTCGAAGATCTCCGCGTCCTCGTCGGTAGCGAAGTAGCCGTTGTCGCGCCCGGCCTTGGAATAGGTCAGCACGACGCGGTCGATGAGCTGCTTGAGGGAGCTTTCACGCGCGTCCGTGCCGACGGCGCCACGGAAGTACTTGGTCGTGACGATGGTGGAGGCGTTGAGCGACCAGAAGTCGGGGAACTCGACACCCGACTGCTCGAAGATCGTCTCGCCCGTCTTCCAGTTCTGCTGGAGGACGTCCCGCTTCTCCCAGGTGACCTCGTCGTACGGGTGCACGCCGGGCGTGGTGAAAATGCGTTCGATCGTGACGCCGCCGGTGCGGCGTCCCGTCTTGGCGCGGGCCTTCGTCGTCTCGGTCATGACCGTGAGCCTCCTGGCAGGTGGGGTGAGCTGGTACGTGAGGGTGATCTGGGGGGCGCGCCCTCGGCAGGCGCGCGGGGTCAGGACGCCGAGGCGGCGTACTGACGCAACTCGCTGACCGCCGTCTCGAAGTCCTCGAGCGATTCGAAGGCCTGGTAGACGGAGGCGAAGCGCAGATAGGCGACGTGGTCGAGTTCGCGCAGGGGCCCGAGGATCTCGATGCCCACGTCATGGGCGTCGATCTCGGCGGAGCCCTTCGAGCGGATGGACTCCTCCACCTGCTGGGCGAGAACGGCCAACTGGTCGTCGGTGACCGGGCGGCCCTGGCACGCCTTGCGAACCCCGGACATCACCTTGTCGCGCGAGAACGGCTCGCTGACCCCGGAACGCTTGACGACCGTGAGACTTGCGGTCTCCATCGTCGAGAACCGCTTGCCGCAGTTCGGGCACTGACGGCGCCGCTTGATGCAGGTGCCGTCCTCGCTCGAGCGCGAATCGACGACGCGGGAGTCGGTGTTGCGGCAGAACGGACAGTGCACGTCAAACCTTCCGACGGGGCTGGGAACACTCGGGACGACGGCGCTCCACCCCGGGATTCCGGCCTCAGAGCGCAGATGCACATCAGCGGAGGAGAATCAACATCTAGGGGGAAGCGGGGGCCAAAGCCCCACATGTAGAGATATTAGGCCCCTGAGACCCGACGCGCAACAGCACCGAGGCCGCGTCTACTCGCCCTGCGCAACCTCGCGACGACCCCCGCCACTCGTGCGCCGCGGAATCCTGCGCCAGCCGGGGGGGAGGCGACTCACGCCCCCTCGAACCCTCGAACCCGACGATGGCGATCGTCACACTTCACGGTGCGGGGATGATCACCTTCTGGCCGGCCTGCACCTGCGACGAGCCGAGGTTGCTCTCGTGCTCGATCGCGACGACCGCCTGGTCGTTGCGCACGCCCGGCATCTCACGCGCCGCGATCTGCGAAAGCGTCTCCCCCGCGCGAACGGTGACCTCGTGCCGCTGCGTACCGTCGACACCGCTCGCCATCGCCCGGCCCGCGAGGATGGCCCCCGCCACGACGACGAGAGCCACGCACACGGCCGTGAAGCGACGACGGGCGAAACGAACGCTCTGAGAGTTCGTGACGACCTGCACCGCGCCACCCGTGGGCACGAGGTGGAGGTGCGAGCGGGATGCCGCAGCGTCGACCCGCGCCACGCGGCGCACGTCGACACCCGAACCCAGCACGGGCTCACGTCGAACTGCAGTACTCGAAGCAACCATCGAAACCACTCCTTCTCTCGGGATACCCCCGAGGCGCCGCCACACCGTCACCGGTGCGGCTTCCTCACGCGACCCGGTCAGCCCGGAGGGACCGATCGAACACGCGTGCGATAGAACAATTGTACGACACCCGAACGTGCTTTCGAACGGCGCGCACGGATTTCTTCGTACACATTTTTGAAAAGTGTGTGCGACACCGCGTACTGTGGGTGATGTCAGATACACAAGCACCGCGCACCGACAACCCCGTCATGGCGGGCATTTCCGCCCCGCCGGAGGGTGCACGTGTCGCCAACGCGACCACCGACGTGCGACGAGGACCAGGAGGGGTCACACCATGGGTGACGTTCATTCGATGCAGGAGCGCACGCCGGGCAAGCTGACGCCACGCCAGCACAAGGTGCTCACCGTGATCCGACGTTCCGTCGACGAGCGCGGCTACCCCCCGAGCCTGCGTGAGATCGGCGAGGCCGTCGGTCTGACGAGCCCGAGTTCGGTGGCCCATCAGCTCGCCGCACTCGAGCGCAAGGGATACCTGCGCCGCGACCCGAACCGCCCGCGCGCCATGGAGGTCGTCTCCCCCGACTCGGGTGCGGCGACCCGCGGCTACCGCGGCAACGCCGTGTCTGCGCTATCCGAGTCGCAGCACGACGAGACGGGCTCGGGCGACGAGCGACCCACGCCGTCATACGTGCCGGTCGTCGGCCGCATCGCGGCCGGTGGCCCGATCCTCGCCGAGCAGGCCGTCGAGGACGTCTTCCCGCTACCGCGTCAGATCGTCGGTGACGGCGAGCTGTTCCTGCTGCGCGTCGTCGGCGACTCGATGATCGATGCGGCCATCTGCGAGGGCGACTGGGTCGTCGTGCGACGCCAGGCCGACGCCGCCAACGGGGAGATCGTCGCGGCACTGCTCGACTCGGAGGCCACGGTCAAGACGCTGCGCCGCAGCGAGGGCAAGACGTGGCTCATGCCCGCGAACGAGGCCTACTCCCCGATCGACGGCGACCACGCGAGCATCATGGGCAAGGTCACGGCCGTCCTGCGCAGCATCTGAGGCGCTGGCCGCGCCGCGCGGATCGGTCCAGCGTGTGGTTGCAACTCGACTCTCAGCCCCTTCTGCGCCCCGACGTTCGACGCCGAGACGTCAGGACGTCGCGAGGTCGAGCCCCAGCGCGTCGCACACGGCGGTGAGGGTCGGGCCGAGGGGTTCGCGCACGACGAGGTCGACCCGCTCCTCGCCACGCATCGCGCCGAGCCCGACGAGGGCGACCGGCTTCTGCTGCTTGAGGGCGGCGAGCACGAACCGGTAACCCGACATCACCTTGAGCGAACTGCCGAGCACGAGCACGCCCCGGCAGCGTTCCACTGCCCGCATCTGCGCCTCCACGACCTCAGGAGCGACGGACTCACCGAACATGACGACGTCCGGCTTCACCGTCGTGGCCGTGCAGCGCAGGCACGCCGGCACGATGACACCGCGCTCCAGCTCGACCGCGACGTCCGCGTCGCCGTCGGCGAGCAGGCGCGCCTGCGTCGGCAGCTGGGGGTTGAGTTCGCGCAGGCGTACCTGGAAGCCACGGCGCCCTTCCCGCGTCCCGCACGCGACGCAGACGACGTGCTCGAGCGACCCATGCAGCTCGGTGACGTCGCGGGCACCGGCACGCGCATGAAGGCCGTCGACGTTCTGCGTCACGAGGTGATCGACGAGGCCGCCACCCTGCAGTCGCGCCAGCGCGACGTGCCCGACGTTCGGTTCCGCCGCGTCGAAGATCTCCCAGCCGACGGCACTGCGCGCCCAGTACCGTTGACGCGCCTCGTGGGTGGCGAGGAACTGTTGGTATGTCATGGGAACCGTGCGGCGCGTGCCGTCGGGGCGCCGGTAGTCGGGGATGCCGGATTCGGTCGAGATGCCGGCGCCGGTGAGGACGAAGAGCCCTCCCGCGCGCACGAAATCGGTCAGTTCCGCGACGCCGCTCATCATCCTGCCCCTCCCATAGGTCTGCGTTCGATTGTCTCAACAATGGATAAGAGCACGTTATTCTTGGTGCATGATCGATGCAGCCGGGCTCCGCGTCATGAAGGCGATCAGCGACGAGGGCAGCTTCACCGCCGCCGCTGCCGCTCTCGGCTATTCTCAGCCGGCCGTGTCGCAGATGGTGCGCCGTCTCGAGGAGAAGACCGGGACGGCTCTAGTGGAGCGCCTCGGCCGCTCGGTGCGGCTGACGGAGGCCGGGCAGGTGCTGGCGCGCACGGCGACGCCCGTCCTCAGTGCCCTCGAGGCCGCCGAGAGTGAGGTCGCCGCCATCGCTGGGTTGCGCGCCGGGCGGGTGCGCCTCATGGCGTTCCCGTCGGCATCGTCAACGCTCGTCCCGCGCGCCCTCGCACTCGTCAAGGAGCGGTTCCCAGACGTCAAGGTCAGCTTCGCCGAGGCCGAACCCCCGGAATCCCTGGCGAGCCTGCGTGCCGGCGATTGCGACGTCGCCGTGGCGTTCACGTACGACGACGCGGACCCGCTCCCCGCAGGCGAGGACCTGGACCCGTTCCTCACCCGCGGGCTCCTGCACGACGACGTGCGTCTCGCCGTCCCGCGCGATCACCCCCTCGCCGCAGCCGAGAGCGTCCGCATGGAGGAGCTCAGCGACGCCTCGTGGATCGCGGGGTGCCCCCGATGCCGTGGCCACCTCGTCAGCCTCGCCCAGGGCGCCGGTTACGCGCCCGACGTCGCGTTCGAGACGGAGGACTATGTCACCGTTCTCGGCCTCGTCGCGGAGGGCCTCGGCGTCGCGCTCATTCCCGAGCTGATCCTGCGCTCCACGTCGCATCCGGACGTCGTGACGTTGCCGCTGCTGCCGTCGAGCCGGCGCTGCGTGTTCGCCGTGACGACACCCGACCTGCAGCGGGTCCCCGCCGTCACCGCCACCCTCGAAGCCCTCGCCGACGCGGCAGCACGGGTGCCGAGCGCGCAGCACGCTCATCGCTGAGCCTGCAGGCTGATCGAGCCACCCGTCGCGAGGGCGTCCACGTCACCCTGCGTGTCGGTACGCCACACCCGCGCGTCGTGCCGGGCCAGCAGTTCGAGCGTCTTCTTCGTCGGGTGACCGTAGTCGTTGCCGGCGCCCACCCCGATCACGGCCTGACGCGCGGCCGCCGCCTCGTAGAGGCGCTCGTTCTGGTTGGAGCTACCGTGGTGCGCCACCTTGACGAGGTCGAACGCGCGTCGCCGGGCGCTCTGACGCACCTGTTCGATCACCGCGGCCTGCGCCTCACGTTCGCAATCGCCCAGCATGAGCGCGTGATACGCGGGCGCCGATACGTCGAGCACGAGTGAGGCGTTGTTCTGCACCGACCCCTCCGTCATGACGCGGCGCGGCCACAGCACCTCGATCGTCACCTCGCCGATGACGAGGCGTTGTCCCGGTGCGAGCGCCCCGAGCGAAGCCCGAGGCTGTTCGAGCGCTGCTTGCACCGAACCCAACGCGCCCTGCTCGCCGCGCGATCGTGACGACGCCGCTGTACCGCGGCCTTTGAGTCCCTCGCTCTCCTGAGCGCCCTCCATGACCCACGTTCCGAGGACCGCCACCGGAGCGTCGGAAGCACGCAAGACCTCAGCCAGTCCGCCCACGTGGTCGGCGTGGAAGTGGGTGAGGATGACGGCGTCGAGCGTCGTGATGCCGTGGCGCTCGAGGCATTGCGCGGGATGGCCGTCGGCAGGCCCCACGTCGATCATGACGGCGCGCGTCGCCCCGGTGCGCACGAGCGCGGCATCCCCCTGACCCACCGCGCACTGCGCATAGACCCACGCGGGCGGTGCGGCCGACTCCCCCGGCAACGGCGCGAGCACAGCCGCCAGGAGCGCCCCCGCGACCCCGAGCGCGACGAGACCGAAGCGACCGGTGAAGACGATGGCCCGCCACGCGCACAGGAGCACGGCCACGACGACAATGGCGAGCACGACTCCGGCCAGCCCCGGGAGCCAGGGCACCGAGCCGCCGGGGACGGCGTCAGCGAGGCGGGCCACTGCGCAGATCACCCAGGTGGGCAGCCCCGGCAACCACACGAGCCACCCTGCGAGCGTCGGAGCGATGACGGCGACGGTCGACACGATCATGCCACCGAGCGTCGCCGGCGCGACGAATGGCTCGGCCGTGACGTTCGCGGGGATCGAGACCCACGACACCGACGAATTGAGGGCGACGAGCACCGGCAGGCACAGCGCCTGCGCGGCGAGCGGGACGCAGGTGATCTCGACCATCCCGTCGACGAACCGGCCGCGCCGCGAACCGAGCTTCGTGAGCAGGGCCTGCGACCAGCGTCGCGCGAACAGAACGAGCCCGAGCGTCGCCAGCGCCGACAAGGCGAAGCCGACGCTGACGGCAAGCCACGGATCCCACACCAACAATCCGACGATGGCTGCCGCGAGCGCCGGGCAGGCGGCGCGTTCGCGTCCCCACGACGTGCCGAGCACTCCCACGGCACCCATCGCGGCCGCGCGCACCACGCTCGGTTCGGGTCGGCACAGGACGACGTACGCGGCGAGCGCGACGAGAGCCAGGGCCACCCGCACCCGACGTGACGTGCGCGACCACCCCAACAACCACATCGTCGCGACGAGGACGACCGTCACGTTCGAACCGCTCACGGCGTTGAGGTGCGACATGCCGGTGGCGTTCATCGCGTCCGTCAGGTCGTCCGGTAGATGGGCCGTGTCGCCCACGACGAGCGCGGGCAACAGGCCGGCGGGGTCGTCCGGCAACTGCGACGAGGCGCCGACGAGCCCGGCCCGAACAGGTTCGAGTGTCGTCACCACCCAGGGCGGAGCGCCGACGACGTCCGGGGCACCGTTGACCTGCACGACGGCGCGCGCCGCCCCGAGACGCTGCGATGGGGCCAGACGCCCGCGCGCCCGCAGGTGGGACTGCCAGGTGAGGTTCGTCCACCGACGATCGCCGACGAGGATGACGGGCGTCGCGACCTCCTGCGTGCGTCCGCGCGCCGTGATGCGGTCGATCTGGGCCGGGACGACGAAGCGCTCGTCGCCTCCGGCGCCGACGACCCGGTGCGGCTGGCCCGTCACTCTCGCCTCGAGTGTCGCGACGGCGCGGTCACGGGCCAGCGTCGTCACCGGCCCGGCTTCCTCGTGCGCCAACGTCACCTGCGCCGCAGCGAGGACGATCGTCGTCAGCGCGATGACCAGCAGCGCCCAGAGCGCCCACCCCGACCCGTGGGATGACGCCGGATTCTCGTCATCCTCGCCCTCGTGCCGGGCTCGGGCTGACTGGTCCGCCCGTAGACCAGGCAAGCGCGTCCCGAACGCGAGGGCCCCGGCGACGATCGTCACGAGGGCGAGGACGACGACCACGATCGCGGGGTCGGGGCGAGCCGAGAGCAGGGTGGCGAGGGCCGCCCAGGCGACGCACGCGGCCGACAACAACCGCATGTCGTGGCCGCCGAGACTCACACGGTGACCTTGCTGCGCAGGCGATCGAGCATCTTGTCGCCGATACCGGAGACCTCACCGAGTTCGTCGACGCTCGAGAACCGACCGTTCTTCTCACGCCACTCGACGATGCGCTGCGCGAGAACCGGCCCGACCCCGGGCAACGCGTCGAGCGATGTCGCGTCCGCGGTGTTGACGTTGACGACGCCCCCGGCCGCGGCCCCGCCACCGGGCGCTCCCGGAGCAGTCGGGCCCGCCACGGCCGCCGGAGCGCCCGGTGCGGTGGCCCCTGCAGCCGGCGCCACGGGCACCGGCGGGGGGACGCTCTCGCCCGGGCGGGGGACGTGGACCTGCTCCCCATCGGCGAGCGGCCGAGCCAGGTTGATCGCCGTCGCGTCGGCACCCGACATCCCGCCGGCCGCCGTCACGGCATCCGCGACGCGGCTTCCGGCCGGCACCTGGACGACGCCCGGGCGCCGC
The DNA here is from genome assembly GCF_001556795.1 of Dermacoccus sp. CCH2-D9. Lineage (NCBI taxonomy): Bacteria > Bacillati > Actinomycetota > Actinomycetes > Micrococcales > Dermacoccaceae > Dermacoccus > Dermacoccus sp. CCH2-D9. The sequence continues at coordinate 16,067 of NZ_LSJT01000147.1, read as the reverse complement.
ACCGCCCCGACGACGTGAATGCTGAGAGGCGCGCCGCTCGTCGCGCCGGCGACCGAAGCCATGGCAGTGCTGTGAGACGGCGTCGACGCAGCACCCCTACTCCCCGTCGTCGCCACGCTGGCGCTCCCGGCGATACGCGGCGATGACGACGCGATGAGCGCCTTCGGTGCCGCACCGTCATCTCCGGAACTGAGCAGCAGACGCAGCCCCAGCACGGCGACGGCGAGCACCGCGCACACGCCGATGAGCAGGGCAGCCGGACGCGAGGGACGCCATCGGGCGTCCTCGAGGCCGTCCGGTGCTCGGACGAGTCGGCGGGCGGTGCGTTCCGGTTCGGGCACCCACGTCGGTTCGTGGCGGGCGCGTTCGATCTCGGCGAGCACCTCGTCGAGCCGGTCGTCGGTCTCGGGCAGCGTTCTGCGGGTCATGCCTCGACGGTAAGAAGCCCCATCCCTCCACGCTCGCTGACGCGAGCCGAAGGTGTGGAAACGCGTGCAGGCGCGTGCCGGATGGGCCCGTGGCCGTCACAGCTGTGGAAGAGGCGCGGCCGATGCGGCTCGCAGCAGCCGTCGTCAGCCCGGCGGTTCCGGCATCACCGCGACGACGGCGCCGAGTGCTCCGGCTCCCACGTGCGCGGTGACGACGGCTCCTAGGCGCGCCTGCACCGGCGCCATCGCCCACCGCACGGCTGACGACGACGCGGCGTCGGCCTCCGCTCCAGCGCCGGCACCGTCGCCCCGTGTTCCGTCCGGCGAGGGCGCTCCGAGCGCAGCCACGTCGCCAACCTGGTCGGCCGCATCGGGGCCCGCCGCGCCTGCGGCACCGCCCGCTCGCGGACCCTCAGCCCGGCCGCCCGGCCCGGCCGGCCCGGCCGGCCCCGTCGCATCGTCACCGGAACCCCCAGACGAACCGGTCGAGCTCGCTTCAGCGGAACGCGCTTCACCGTCCCGCCCCGCCCCAGGGGACGCGCCACCGCCCAACCGGTCGACGAGCACCTGCGCCAACTCGGAGTGCTGCAGCGAGTGCACGGCGCAGACGCGTTTGCCCTCGCCGAGGTTCTCGGCCTGAGCCAGAGCCCACGTCCCGAGCCGCTCGACGGCCTTGCCCCGCGATCGCACGCGCGTGAGCGGCGCGATGACGCCGTCGTCGACCTGCAGCAGCGGTTTGATCGACAACGCCGAGCCGAACAGAGCCCCGGCTCGCCCGATCCGCCCGCCGCGGCGCAGCGGTTCCAACGAGTCGACGTAGAACGCCGTGCGCGACGACGCGCACGTGGCGCGCGCCGCCTCGGCCACGGCGTCGACGTCATACCCGGCCTGCGACCAGCGCAGCGCCGCGAGCACGCCGAAACCGAGCGCCATGCCCAGCGTGCGCGAGTCGACAACCTCGACGTCCAACCCCGCCTCGAGCGACGCCAGCCGCGCCGAGCTCACCGTCGACGACAACGCCTGCGATGCGTGCAGCGACACGATGCTCGTGCATCCGGCGTCCGCGAGCGCCCGGTAGGCCTCGACGAACGCCGCCGGTGACGGGCGCGACGTCGTCACCGCTATCCCCTCGGCCTGTGCGGAGGCGACCGCGTCAGCCCCCAACTCGTCCTCGGGGCGCGTGACGTCGCCGATCGTGACGTTGAGCGGCGCGACCCTCAGCAGGCTCGCCGCGTCAGGCGCGCAGCCTGCGACCAACTCGGCGGGGAGGCAGGCGGTCGAGTCGGTGACGACACCGACCCGACCGGCCCTGCCACCGGCTCGAGCCATCAGCCCGCGACGATGTTGACGAGCTTCGGCGCGCGCACGATGACCTTGCGCACCTGCTTGCCCTCGAGGAAGTTCTGCACCTTCTCGCTGGCGAGCGCCGCGGCCTCGAGGTCGGCCTCGCTGATGTCGGCGGCGACGTCGAGACGGTCACGCACCTTGCCCGCGACCTGGACGACGGCGACGACGGTGCCCTGCACGAGGTGCGCCGGGTCGGCTGTCGGGAACGGCTCGAACGCGAGGCTCTGCTCGTGTCCGAGGCGGCGCCACAGCTCCTCGCCGAGGTGCGGGGCGAGCGGCGCCGTCATGAGGACGATGGCCTCCGCGGCCTCGCGCGGCACGGCGTCGAGCTTCGTCAGCGCGTTGTTGAGTTCGATCAGCTTCGCGACGGCCGTGTTGAAGCGCAGGTTCTCGTAGTCGCCGGTGACGCCGTCGATCGTGCGGTGCACGAGGCGTGTCGTGGCCTCGTCCATCCCCTCCTCGTCGACCCGCAGCTCACCGGTGTTCTCGTCGACGACGTTGCGCCACAGGCGCTGCAGGAAGCGCTGTGATCCGACGACGGCGCGCGTCTCCCACGGTCGCGAGGCGTCGAGCGGACCCATCGACATCTCGTAGACGCGGAACGTGTCGGCACCGTAGGTGTCGCACATCTCATCGGGCGTCACGACGTTCTTGAGCGACTTGCCCATCTTCCCGTACTCGCGGGTGACTCGCTGGCCCTGCCACTCGTAGATCGTCTCGTCGCCCTCGACGCGCTCGCGCACCTCCGCGGCCGGCACGGGTTGGCCGCGCCCGTCGCGGAAGGCGTACGCCTGGACCATGCCCTGGTTGAACAGCTTGCGGAACGGCTCCTCACTCGAGATGAGGCCGAGGTCGAACAGCACCTTGTGCCAGAAGCGCGCGTACAGCAGGTGCAGGACGGCGTGCTCCGCGCCACCGACGTACAGGTCGACGCCGCCCGGGTCGTTCGCGACACCCTTGCCGAAGCCGCGGCCCTTGCCGAGCCAGTACTCCTCGCACCCCGCGTCGACGAAGCGCTCGGTGTTCGCGGGGTCGGCATAGCGCAGCTCGTACCAGCACGAACCGGCCCAGTTGGGCATCGTGTTCGTCTCACGCGTGTACCTCTTGACACCGTCGCCGAGGTCGAGTTCGACGCTGACCCACTCGTCGGCGCGCGACAGCGGCGACTCGGGCATCGACTCGGCGTCCTCCGGGTCGTACGTCTTCGGCGAGTAGTCGGCTACCTCGGGCAGTTCGACGGGCAGCATCGACTCCGGCAGCGCGTGCGCCGTCCCGTCCTCGTCGTAGACGATCGGGAACGGCTCGCCCCAGTAGCGCTGACGCGAGAACAGCCAGTCGCGCAGGCGGTACGTGGTCGTGCCCGTGCCACGCTCGTTGGCCTCGAGCCACTCGATGACCTTCCTCTTCGCCGTCTCGATGTCGAGCCCGTCGAGCGACAGCCCGGCCGTCGACGAGTTGATCGCGGCGCCCTGGCCCGTGTACGGCTGATCCTCCGGGTGGCCCTCGCTCGGCTGGACGGTGCGCACGATGTCGAGGCCGTAGGCCTGCGCGAACTCCCAGTCACGCTCGTCCTGCGCGGGCACGGCCATGATCGCGCCCGTGCCGTAGCCCATGAGGACGTAGTCGGCGACGAACACGGGCACCGCCCGACCCGTCACGGGATTCGTCGCGAAGGCACCGGTGAACACACCCGACTTGCCCTTCTCCCCCGCCTGACGCTCGACGTCGCTCTTGCGCGAGGCCTCACGGCGGTAGGCGGCGACGGCGTCGCGCGGCGTCCCGGCACCCGCCGTCCACGACTCATTCGTCCCGGCTGGCCAGGCTTCCGGGACGATCGTCTCGAGCAGCGGGTGCTCCGGCGCGAGCACCATGAACGTCGCGCCGAAGATCGTGTCGGGACGCGTCGTGAAGACCTCGATCTGTTCGCCCGAACCGGCCTGGGTCGCGACGTCGAAACGCACCGACGCGCCGTTGCTGCGCCCGATCCAGTTGCGCTGCTGCAGCTTGATCGACTCGGGCCAGTCGAGGCGCTCGAGATCGTCGACGAGACGGTCGGCGTAGTCGGTGATGCGCATCATCCACTGCGGCAGGTTGCGCTTGAACACCGGGAAGTTGCCGCGCTCGGTGCGGCCGTCCGCCGTCACCTCCTCGTTCGCGACGACGGTGCCGAGGCCCGGCGACCAGTTGACGGGGGCGTCCGACTTGTACGCCAGGCGGCGCGCGTTGATCGCCTCAGCGCGCCCAGCGGCGTCGAGGTCGCCCCACGCCTCGCCCGACGGCGTCGCGACGCGGCCGCTCTCGTACGCCTCGACGAGGGTGTCGATCGGGCGGGCCTTGCTCTCGTCCGGGTCGTACCAGGCGTCGAAGATCTGCAGGAAGATCCACTGCGTCCACTTGTAGTACGACGGGTCGATCGTCGCGAACGTGCGGCGCGCGTCGTGCGACAGCCCGAGCTGGCGCAGCTGACGACGCATGTTGACCATGTTGTCCTCGGTCGTCTTGCGCGGGTGCTGGCCCGTCTGAACGGCGTACTGCTCGGCAGGCAGCCCGAACGCGTCGTAGCCGAGGGTGTAGAGGACGTTCTTGCCCTGGGTGCGCTGATAGCGCGCGTAGACGTCCGTCGCGATGTAGCCGAGCGGGTGACCGACGTGCAGCCCCGCACCCGAGGGGTAGGGGAACATGTCCTGGATCATGACCTTGTCACGCCCGGCGACGCCCTGCTCGTCCGCCCACGGTCCGCTCGGGTTGGGGGCCTCGAAGGTGCCTGCCTCCTCCCACGCGTCCTGCCAGCGGCGCTCGATCTGCCCCGCCAGTTCCGCGGTGTAGCGCTGGCTGTGTTCGGTCTCGCTCAAGGGATCGTCCTCACATCGCGTCGGTGCGGGCAGGCCCCGCGAAAGTTCCGGCTCATTATGTCAGGGCGGCCGGGGGCACGTCGTCGGCGTTTTCCCGCGCTGGCCGGTTCGGGCAGCGCGTCGCCTCGTCCTCGGCCCGCCCGGGCCCTGGCATGACGAAGGCCGCCACCTCGGGAGGTGACGGCCCACGTCATGCGAAGCGCTTCTCGCGAAGCACCACGGCGATCAGATCTGGTTGAGCTGCTTCGCCATGGCCGACTTCTTGTTGGCGGCCTGGTTCTTGTGGATGACTCCCTTGGAGACAGCCTTGTCCAGCTTGCGCGAGGCAGCAGCGAGGGCCGTCGACGCGGCGTCCTTGTTGCCGGCCTCGACCTCGGCGCGGAACTTGCGGATCCACGTGCGCAGTTCGGACTTGTAGGCCTTGTTGCGCTCGGTACGAATCTCGTTCGTCTTGATCCGCTTCATCTGCGACTTGATGTTTGCCACGAAAATCTCACTTCTTCGGTCGAATGTGTTCTGTCGTGAGGGCGACAGACGGCCTCTCGGATATGGCGTGGGGACACCTGGCGATGAGAGACCGCTGGTTACTGCTGTTGCGTGTGCGCACGACCTGAGCCCACACGCACTCGCTCAAATCTACCAGCCAAGCGACCGCGCGGCGCAATCGGGGCGGCGGGCCCGAGGCCGTCAGTGACGCTCGCTCGGCGCGTGGCGCTGACGACAGATCTCGAGGACCACGTGCTCGACGGCGTACTGCGGATCGCGTCCACCACCCTTGACGGCGAAGTCGGCCGCGGCGACGGCCTGGATCGCGCGTCCGAGACGGACGCCGTCCCATCCGCGCGACGCCGTCCGCGCCTTGTCGACCTGCCAGGGTGGCATCCCCAGCTGCTTCGCGAGATCCGCACTGCGTCCACTGCCGGCCGAGGCGACCTTGGCGACCTGGCGCAGCTGCGAGGCGAGGACGGCGACGATCGGCACGGGATCGATCCCAGAGGCGAACGCGTGGCGCAGCAGCCGCAGGGCCTCGGGCGCGTTGCCGGCGACGGTCGCGTCGGCCACGCGGAAGCCCGTCGCCTCCACCTTGCCGCCGTGGTAGGTGCCGACGGTGTTCTCGTCGACGATGCCGCTCGTGTCGTCGACGAGCTGACGGCACGCCGCGGCGAGCTCCGAGGTGTCCTTGCCGGCCGCCTCGAGCAGCGCCCGCACGCCCTCGGGTGTGATGCGGCGGCGTGCGCGACGAAACTCGTTCATGACGAACGCCGACTTGTCGCGATCCGACTTGATCGCCGGCGCCTCGATGACGCGCGCCTTCGCCTTCTTGAGCGCATCCAGCACGCGCTTGGCGCGGTTGCCGCCCTTGTGCAGCACGATGAGGTTGACGTCGTCGAGACCGACCTTCAGCGCGTCCTCGAGCTCGTCGACAAGGGCGTCCGGCGCCTCGTCGAAATCACGCACGACGATGACGCGGCGCCCACCGAACAGGCTCGGCGACAACTCCGTCGTGAGACGCCCGGGCTGGTACTCGGCGACGTCGATGCGCACGACCTCGGCCTCCGGGTGCGCGGCCGTGATGGCCTCGAGGCTCTCCTCGACGGCGCGCTGGGCGAGGATGCGCTCAGGCCCGGTGACGAGGATGATCTGCGGGACGTCGCTCATGCCGTCACCCTCTCACTCGCCACCGACAACGCACCCGCGCCACACGATGCGCCATCCGCCACGTCAGGATCCCTGCGGGCGCAGGCCGAGCTGTTCGCAGCGCGCGACGACGGCGTCCTCGCTCATCTCGAGGTGATCGGCGAGTTCGTCGAGCGTCAGGCCCATGCCGATGCCCTCGCGCAGTTCCTCGTCGGCCTCGGCCGTCCAGGCGTGCCCGTCGGTGACGGCGGTGCGGGCGCTCTCCTCGACGGGGGCAGGCTTCGGCGGGGGTGCCTGCAGCGCGCTGGCGGTGCCCATGCCGCTGACGCCGGCCGCCTGCGCCGCGGCCAGGGCCCGGGAGCGCGCCTCCTCGCGCCTCGCCTCCGACGCGGCGTCGGCACCGGCCTGCCCGGCCTGCTGTGACGTCGCGGGTTTCTTCGTCGGCGCCTTCGTCGAGCGGGTGCCGGCCTCCGCGACGGCGCGGATCGGGGGCGCGTTCTCGTCGAGGCGCGCGAGGGCCTTGAGGATGAGCGCGCGATCCGTCGTCGGCCAGAACGGTGGGAGCGACCGCTGCAGGAACCCGGCGTAGCGCGCCGTCATCATGCGCGAGTCGAGAAAGGCGACGACGCCGCGATCGTCGGCATGACGGATGAGGCGACCGGCACCCTGCGCGAGCCGCAACGCCGCGTGCGTGCCGGAGACTGCCATGAACCCGTTGCCACCCATCTTGGCGATGGCCTGCGAGCGCGCCGAGGCGAGCGGGTCGTCGGGGCGAGGGAACGGGATGCGGTCGATGATGACGAGCTGCAGGCTCGAACCGGGCACGTCGACGCCCTGCCACAGCGTCATCGTGCCGAACAGGCAGGTGTTCGCGTCGGAGGCGAAACGGCGCACCAGCGTGCCCATCTGGTCCTCGCCCTGGCACAGGACGGGGAAGTCGTCGCCGAGGCGTTCACGCATCGCCTCGGCGGCGCTCTGCGCGGCGCGCATCGAGGAGAACAGCCCGAGCGTGCGCCCGCCCGCGGCGCGGATCAACGTCTCGATCTCGTCGAACGCCTGCTCGGACATGCCGTCGCGCCCCGGCGCGGGCAGGTGCTGCGCGACGTAGGCGATGCCCTGCTTGGGGTAGTCGAACGGTGAGCCGACGTCCAGGCCGTTCCACGCCGGGCCACCCGCGCCGCGCAGGCCGAGCGTGCCGGCGACAGCGTCGAAACTGCCGCCCAGTTCGAGGGTCGCCGACGTCATGACGACGGTCCGCTCGCCGAAGATCTTGTCGCGCATGAGCATCGCGACGCTCATCGGCGCGACCCTAAGCGCCGTGATGTTCGCGCGCGCATTGTGCGAGATCCACAGCACGTCGAGTTCGCGTTCTTCGAGGATGCGCTCGCAGGTGGAAAAGATGTCGTCGATCGCCGCGCGCGCCATCTGACGCACGCCGTCGTTGTCCTGCGGGTTCTTGGGCTTGAGCTCGCTCGCGATCGAGCGTGCCGCGTCGAGGATGGCGCGGATCGCCATCTCGAGCGGGTCGGACAGCCCGAGCAGCCGCCCTTCCTGGTGTTGCTCGAGGGCGTCCTTGAGCAGGTCGGCCGAGCGCTTGAGGTCGTCGGTGTCGGCGAGGCGCCCGCACCGTTTCGCGGCGGCGCTGATCGTGCCCGTCGTCAGCTCGTCGGTGATCGTCGCCGTCACCCGATCGACGAGTTCGTGCGCCTCGTCGACGACGACGACGTCGTGCTCGGGCAGCATCTGGCGGCCCTCGAAAGCATCGATCGCCATGAACGAATGGTTCGTGACGACGACGTCGACCTCCTTCGCGTCGGCACGCGCCAGCTCGACGAAGCACTCCTCGACGACGGGGCACTTGCTGCCGAGGCATTCGTGGCTGGAGACCGACACCTGCCGCCATGCCTTCTCCGAGACGCCGGGCACGAGCTCGTCACGATCCCCCGAGTCGGTCTCGTTCGCCCACTCGCGCAGCCGGACGACCTCGCGGCCCGTGCGACCCGCGTCGGCGTCGACCTGGCCGACACCGAGCAGCGTGTCGGCGTCGTCGTCGGGGTAGCCGCCCGCCAGCTTGTGCTGGCACAGGTAGTTGCGCCTGCCCTTGACGAGCGCGTACGTCGGACGCCGCCCGAGCAGCGGCTCGAGGGCATCGGCGAGGCGTGGCATGTCGCGGTCGACGATCTGCGCCTGCAGCGCGAGCGTCGCTGTCGCGACGACGGCCGGCTTGTTGACGTCGAACGCGTGCCGGATCGCGGGAACGAGGTAGGCAAGCGACTTTCCGGTGCCGGTGCCCGCCTGGACGAGCAGGTGCTCGCCCGTCTCGATGGCGTGCTCGACGGCCTGCGCCATCTTCGCCTGGCCGGGGCGCGGCACCCCACCCACCCCACTGACGGCGGCAGACATGAGCTCATCGAGGGAGGGCAGTTCGGGCATGCCCCAACCCTAGGCCAGCGCGTACCGCGGCACCGACTCGAGCGCGCCGGGGCTGTGGATCAGCCTGCGCCGCCACCCTGACGGCGCCCCCAGCCGTCACGACTGGGGACGACGACGTCACTCCCCCGGCAGCAAACCGGGCAGCGCCGGCGCGTGGTCGGAGCAGATGTAGTGCGCGACGAGCGCGGTCCAGCCCGTCTGGTGCGCGGCGCCGAGGCCGACGCCGGTGTCACCGTGGAAGTACTCGCTGAAGTCACGTGCTCGTCCCACAGCGGGCCCTCGGGGTACTCGCGCTGATCGCCCGGGCGTCCGTTCGGCCCGAGACGGAACAGGTTCGTCAGGCGATCCTCGAGGTCGAGGACGATGTCGGACAGCTTCATGAACCGACCCGAGTTCGTCGGGTATTCGTACTCGGTGTCGCCAGGCGTCGAGGCCGCGTAGAGGCGCAGCGCGTCGACGACGAGGAAGTTGACGGGAAACCACACAGGCCCACGCCAGTTCGAGTTACCGCCGAACAGGTCGATGTCGGACTCGCCCGGCGTGTAGTGGATCGACATCTCCCGCCCGCCGATCTGGGCGGTGTACTCCTCGCGGTAGGCGGCCGACAGCGAACGGATGCCGTATTCGGAGAGGAACTCCTCCTCGTCGAACAATCGCTTGAGCAGCAGATCCCGTCGGCGCTTGGAGATGAGCGACAGCGTCAGCTTCTCACCGCCCGAGTCGTGCTCGGCCTGCGCGATCGCCTTCATCATCGCGGGCTCGCGCTCCATCATCCACTCGACCTCACGGACGAAGTCGGGCAGTTCGTGCTGCACCCAGCTCGGCGCGATGAGCACGGCCATGAGCGGCAACAACCCCACCATCGAACGCACGCGAAGCTGCGTGATGTGGCCTGCCGGGTCGGACAGGGCGTCGTAGAAGAAGCCGTCCTCCTCGTTCCACAGGCTGGAGACGACGTCGGGGCTCGTGCGGTCCATCGCCCGGGCGAGGTTGATGAAGTACTGCAGGAACGTCGTCGCGGCGTTGTCGTAGCCGCGCTCGCGCCGCGCGAGCTCGAGCGCCATCCGCAGCATCGACTGGGAGAAGAACGCCATCCAGCTCGTCGCGTCCGACTGTTCGAGCTTGTAGCCGGGCGGCACGTCGGTGGAGCGGTCGAAGAGTGTGATGTTGTCCATGCCGAGGAAGCCGCCCTCGAACAGGTACGTCCCGTCGGCGTCCTTGCGGTTGACCCACCACGAGAAGTTGAGCAGCAGCTTGTTGAACACCTGGATGAGGAAGGACTGATCCTGGCCGCCGTCGATGGCGTACACCTGCCAGCACGCCCAGGCGTGGACGGGCGGGTTGACGTCCTCGAACGCCCACTCGTACGCGGGCAGTTGGCCGTTCGGGTGCTGCGCCCACTCGCGGCACATGAGGACGAGTTGATGCTTGGCGAACTCGGGGTCGATGTGCGCGAGCGGCACCGTGTGGAACGCCAGATCCCACGCGGCGAACCACGGGTACTCCCACTCGTCCGGCATCGAGATGACATCCGCGAGCGCCAGGTGCCGCCATCCGACGTTGCGCCCCGGGCGCCCGTCGAGGCCGGTGACGCGCGACAGCGGCGGCGCCTCGCCGGCCGGGTCGCCGGCGAGCCACTCGTCGACGTAGTAGCGGTAGAGCTGCTTGCCCCACAGCAGACCCGCGAAGGCACGACGCGCGATGTGCCGGTCGTCGGGCGAGGCGGAGGTGGGGATGACGGCGTCGTAGAACTCGTCGGCCTCGTCGCGGCGCGTGCGCATGACGATGTCGAAACCCTCACCGAATGCGGGATCGCCGGGCGGCGGCTCCTGGTGGGCGGTGCCCTTCGGTTGGTGCGCGGTGGAACGGCCCACCCCGCGCATCCGCAGCCTGACGGTGACGCTCTCGCCCGGGCCGATGTCGTCGAAGTGGTACCAGAACCCCACCTTTGTGCCGTAGTCGAGGCGGATCGCCTCGCTGTCACCGTGCACGATGCGAGCGTCGAAGCCGTCCTTGGTCAGCTCGCGACGGTTGAACTCGTGGCCGAAGACGGCACCTTCGTTCGTCTCGTTGTCGCAGAAGATGATGCGCGGGCTGCCGTCGGCATGCAGCTCGTAGTCGCCGAGCCAGCCGTGCTCGGCGCGCACGGTGTTCGCGTCGACGAGTGAGATCGACGGCTCCCGGTCGTCGCGCCCCCACGACCAGGTGTTGCGGTACCAGGCCTGCGGGACCAGGTCGAGCGGTGCAGCATCGGGCCCGTGGTTGGTGACGGTGTACTCGAGGCACAGGTCGGTCGGGTTCGCCTTCGCGTGCTTGACCTCGACGTCGAAGAAGCGATTCTCGGCGAAGACACCCGTGTCGATCAGCTCGTACTCGTCGTCGGTTCGCGAACGCTGTGCCGCCTCGGCCCGCAGATGGTTGTAGGGGAATTTGGCCTGTGGGTAGCGGTAGAGCCAGCTCGCCCACGAGTGCGTCGGCGTCGCGTCCATCGGCCACCAGACCTCCTTGACGTCCTCGCCGTGGTTGCCCTCGTTGTTCGTCAACCCGAACAGGCGTTCCTTGAGTCGGTCGTCCTTGCCGTTCCACATGGCGAGGGAGACGTTGAAGAAACCGAACCGGTCGCACAATCCTGCGAGGCCGTCCTCGCCCCAGCGGTAGGCGCGCTGGTGCGCCTGGTCGAACGGCAGATACGCCCACGCGTTGCCGTCGGCAGAGTAGTCCTCGCGCACCGTCCCCCACTGCCGCGACGCCATGTACGGCCCCCACAGCCGCCAGGGGTCGCTGTCCTTCGGCGCCTGGGCGAGACGGCGGTGCTCCGCGGTGGCGGTAGGGCGGGAAGTCGGTGACACCCCCGCATTTTAGGTGAAGTGTGGGACACACCACCGCGCCGTCTGACAGGTGAGCCACCTCACCGCGTAGGCGCCGACGAGCCACCACCCTCACGGGAGCGTGACAGTGGTGGCTCGTCGTCGGCCGCCGCTGAACTCGCGACGGCGTGGCTTCAGGCGTTCGTCAGGTACGCCTGGAGTTCACCCTCGAGCTCCGGCATCACCTTGGCGTGGACGTAGGTGCCCTCGCCGCGGTGCTCGATCGAGAGGACCTCCGCGTCCGCGTGGAGGCGGCTGAGCAGGTCGCCGCGCTCGTACGGCAGCAGGACGTCGACGCGGCGCTCCGGCTTCGGCAGCTCGTCGGCGATGAGCTGGAGCAGCTCGGGCAGGCCCGCGCCGGTGCGCGCCGACACCGCGATCGCGTACTTCTCGTGGCGCATGAGCCGATCGATGACGTCGGGGTCGGCGACATCGGCCTTGTTGATGACGATGATCTCCTTGACGTCGCTCGCATCGACATCGGCGAGCACCTCGCGCACCGCGGAGATCTGAGATTCGGGGTCGGGGTGCGAACCGTCGACCACGTGCAGGAGCAGGTCGGCGTCCGCGACCTCCTCGAGCGTCGAACGGAACGCCTCGACGAGCTGGTGCGGCAGGTCGCGCACGAACCCGACGGTGTCGGCGAGGGTGTAGGCCCGCCCGTCAGCCGTCTCGGCGCGACGCACCGTCGGATCGAGCGTCGCGAACAGCTGGTTCTGCACGAGCACGCCCGCGTTGGTGAGGCGGTTGAGGATCGAGCTCTTGCCGGCGTTCGTGTACCCCGCGATGGCGACGCTCGGCACGTTGTTGTTACGTCGGCCGCTGCGCTTGGTGTCGCGCGTCGTCTTCATCTCGGCGATCTCGCGGCGCAGCTTCGCCATGCGCGTGTTGATGCGACGACGGTCGAGTTCGATCTTCGTCTCACCCGGACCGCGCGAACCCATGCCCTGACCGCCCGCGGCCTGACCGCCGGCCTGACGCGACATCGACTCACCCCAACCGCGAAGACGCGGCAGCAGGTACTGCATCTGGGCGAGCTCGACCTGGGCCTTGCCCTCCTTGCTCTTCGCGTGCTGGGCGAAGATGTCGAGGATGAGCGCGGTGCGGTCGATGACCTTGACCTTGACGACGTCCTCGAGCGCGCGTCGCTGGCTGGGCGCCAGCTCGCCGTCGGCGATGACGGTGTCGGCACCCTCAGCGATGACGATCTCCTTCAGTTCCTCGGCCTTGCCCTTGCCGAGCCAGGTGCCGGGGTCGGGTCGCAGCCGGCGCTGCACGACGCCGGCGAGCACCTCGGAACCGGCCGTCTCGGCCAGCGCGGCGAGCTCGCGCAGCGAGTTCTCCGCGTCCTCGGCGTTGCCCTCGCTCCAGACGCCGGCGAGGACGACCTTCTCCAGGCGCAGCTGGCGATACTCGACCTCGGAGACGTCCTCCAGCTCGGTCGACAGACCGTGGACACGTCGAAGCGCCGCGCGTTCTTCGCGCTCGAACTGGTCGCCGTCATAGGCGTCGACGACGAAGCCGCGCTCGTCGTAGGTGGGGGTCGCGTCGTCACTGTCGGCGAGAGCCTGGGCTCGGCGGGACAGGAAGTCGGCGGGGTTGCGCTCGTTCAGGGCTGGATCCTCACGTCGAAGGTCGTCGTTCGTTGCGGTGCGGTTCATTGTCTCGCAAGCGAGAGCCGCACCAGCATCGTCGCAGGAGAGAACGTCCGGGGCCACCGATTTAGTCCCGTCGTGCATGGAGGCAGCGGCCGGTCGTCGGGGCTGATCGCCTCGGGTGGCTGCCTGGTTGCGGCTTCCGGATGCCCCACGGACACGCCGTAGGCTGGGCCCTGATGAACGACCACTACTTCAGCGCCGAGCCCGCCTCCGCCGACGAGCGTCGCACCCTCACGCTCCGCCTCGCCGACCGCGCGGTCTCGATGACGACAGCACCCGGCGTCTTCTGCCCCGATCGCCTCGACGCCGGTACCGCCGTCCTGCTCAACCACGCTCCGACGCCGCCGCCGAGCGGGACGTTCCTCGACGTCGGTTGCGGGTGGGGCCCGATCACGACGACGCTCGCGCTGCGCTCCCCGTCAGCGCAGGTCTGGGGCGTCGACGTCAACCGTCGTGCGCTCGACCTGTGTGCCGACAACGTTGCGGCGCAGGGGTGTTCGAACGTCGCCGTCGCGCAGCCGTCGCAGGTGCCGGACCACGTCCGGTTCGACCTCATCTGGTCGAACCCGCCGATCCGGGTCGGCAAGAAGGTGCTGCACGAGCTGTTGCTGACATGGCTGCCGCGCCTCGTCGTAGGCGGGCACGCCTATCTCGTCGTGCAGCGCAACCTCGGCTCGGACTCGCTGCAGAAGTGGCTCGCCGAGCAGCTCGGCTCGTCGTATGCGATCGAGCGGCTGACGAGCGTCAAGGGATTCCGCATCCTCGCGATCGAACGCCTCGACGACGGCGGGCCGCTGCCGCTGCCGGCGTCCGACGACGTCAGCCGCAGCAGCGACGCCTGACGCGAGCGGTCACAGAGGCAGCCTCACAGCTGCGACAGGTCGATCTCGCCGTCGGCGACGAGCACGGCGGGGCCGGACAGCGCGACCTCGGTGCCCTTGATGTGCACGCCGAGCGTGCCCCCGAGCACGTCGACGCGCCAGTCGACCTGATCGGCCGGCTGGCCGCCCCACCACCACGTCGCGAGCGCCGCGGCAGCCGCGCCGGTGCCGCATGAGCGGGTCTCCCCCGAGCCGCGCTCGTGGACGCGCATGCCGATGTGCGCGTGCTCGATGGCGTGGACGAACTCGACGTTCGAGCCCTGCTCGGGGTGCGGGTCGATGTGCGGAGCGTCGCTCAGGTCCAGGGCCGACAGGTGCACCGACGGCGGCAGCGCGACGACGGTGTGCGGGTTGCCGAGGTCGAGGCTCAGGGCGGGCAGCGGGTCCGGTGACCCGTGAACCTGGACGACCGAGTCCATCCCCCGCCGCTCGGCCTCCTCTGCGCGGGCGAGGCGCCACTGGCCGAGGTCGACGGCCCAGCCGTGCGGCACGGCCACCATCTCCTTGAGCCCGGCACGCGTCGCGATCACGAACGGCGCCCCCTCGTCACCGCTCACGAGACCGCGGGAACGCAGGTACTCGGCGAAGACGCGCGTGCCGTTGCCGCACATCTCGGCCAGCGAGCCGTCAGCGTTGCGGTAGTCCATGAACCACGTCGCCTGCGGCGCGAGATGGGCGACCTCGGGCACGTTCGCCGTGCGCACGACACGGATGACGCCGTCGGCGCCGATGCCGGCGTGGCGGTGGCACAGGTAGGCGACCTGCTCGGGCGTCAGGTCGAGCTCGCCGGATTCGTCGGGAACGAGGACGAAGTCGTTCTGCGTGCCGTGGCCCTTGGTGAAGTGGATGCGCGTCACGCGCTCATCGTGTCACACCGCGTCGGCGTCAGGTTTCGCCACCGCGCCGTGCCGCTCCGGCGCGTAGGCGACGATCTCCGCGAGCGCACGATCGAGCAGATCGGGAGCGTCGAACGGCAGCCACACCGGCCGCGGATCGGGCCGGAACCAGGCGCGCTGACGGCGCGCGAACTGGCGCGTCGCGATGGCCGTCTCGGCCTTCGCTGCGGCCTCGTCGAGGTCGCCGTCGAGCTGGCGCAGCGCCTGGCTGTAACCGATCGCGCGGCTCGCCGTGCGGCCCTGACGCAGGCCGCGGGCGTCGAGGGCGCGCACCTCGTCGAGCATTCCGGCGGCCCACATGAGGTCGACGCGGCGTTCGATGCGGGCAACGAGGACGTCTGGGTCGGCTTGCAGGCCGAGGACGATCGTCGGGCGCAGGAAGGTCTTGGTCGGCGCGCTCGCGCTGAACGGGCGCCCGGTGATCTCGATGACCTCGAGGGCCCGCACGACCCGCCGCACGTTGCTTGCGAGGATGTCGCGTGCTGCCTGCGGATCCTTCGCGGCCAGCTCGCGATGCAGGGCGCCGGAACCCTCGGCCACCGCGCGTTGTTCGAAGTGGGCGCGCACCAGCGGATCCGTCGGCGGGATGTCGAGGACGTCGAGCGCGGCGCGCACGTACAGGCCCGAACCGCCGACGACGATGGGGCGCCGGCCGCGCGCGAGGATGGCGGCGATGTCGGCGCGCGCCCCCTCCTGGAAGCGAGCGATCGTCGCCTCGTCGAGGATGTCGAGCGTGTCGATCTGGTGATGCGGGATGCCCCGACGCTCGTGCGGCGCGAGCTTGGCCGTCCCGACGTCCATGCCGCGGTAGAACTGGGAGGCGTCGGCGTTGACGATCTCGCCGCCGAGACGCTCGGCGAGGTCGAGCGACAGGTCGCTCTTGCCCGTCGCCGTCGGGCCGACGAGCGCGATGACCTCGAGGGGCGCGGGAGGGCCGTTCACGGCATCCATTGTGGCGGATGCGCCGGTCATGAGGCGCCCGGCGTGGCCGCGGCCTGCGTCCGTCGCGTGACGGCGACCAGCCAAGCCGCGATGAGCGCCGCCAGAACGACGAGCGCGCCGACGAA
>NZ_LSJT01000146.1:0-129617 GCF_001556795.1 Dermacoccus sp. CCH2-D9 | reverse complement strand
TGCGGCACCGAACGGCACCACAGAGTCGATGTCACCTATCCGTGCAGCAGTCCCGCATGAGCATTTCGGAGATCGCGCGCCTGCACGGAATGTCGCGGGACACGGTGCGGCGAGCTCTAAGCGGGTCCCGACCGACGCCCTAAAGCGCGCTGGCTCAACCGGTGTGCGCGGGGCCGCCAGCGCGTCGAAGTCACTGGCCTGCTGCGCGGGCTCATCTCCGCGTGCGCGGGGCCGACACCCTCACCGGCCACAGCGGACGGTGACCCCGGGGCTCATCTCCGCGTGCGTGGGGCCGACCTCGGCACGAAGGTCATCCCTGCGATGGAGAAGGGCTCATCTCCGCGTGCGCGGGGCCGACCAGAACGGGCCCGACGCGGCGAACATGATGGCGGGCTCATCTCCGCGTGCGCGGGGCCGACTGGCGCGTCGTCGTCACCGAGGACGAGACCACGGGCTCATCTCCGTGTGCGCGGGGCCGACCCTTGCGGGGTGCTGTGTTTGCGCGCTTTTCAGTTGGTGGGGGAAGCGTTTGCCTTCACTTTCGCTTCCCCGTTGGGGGGAGATGACCGGACGCGATTACTCGGCCGGGGTGGCCCACCTCGCGGTGGGTCTTCCCGCTTCGCAGAACGTAGCGCGACAGATGTCTCGATACGCACTCCACGGGCGTTTTGCGACTCCTCCATGCCGGGGGCGTCGTGGGATGCGAGAGCGGCGCGAAGGATGTTCTTGGCCGCGTTGACGTCACGGTCGAGCACCGTGGCGCAGTTCTCGCAGTGGTACACGCGTTTCGACAGGGGCTGATTGGCTTTCTCTGCCCCGCACGTCGAACACGTCTTGCTCGTGGGAACGAAGCGCCCTGAGGGCAGGAGCTGCGATCGGTACCACGAAGTCTTGTAGGTGAGTTGTCGCCGCATCTCGGCGAAGCTCGCGTCGAGGATGGAACGGTTGAGGCCCGCTTTCGCGGCGACGTTGCGGCCAGGCTTGTCGATGCTGCCTCGTGCGCTGCGCGTCATGACGGCGACGTTGAGGTCGTCGACAGCGACGACGGCGTGCGAGGTCGCGAGCTGCTCCGTGATGGCGTGCAGTGTGCTCGCGCGGTGCTGGGCGACGGCGGCGTGCTCTCGCGCGAGACGGGCTCGAGCCTTGATGCGGCCCGTCGTGGGCGTGCCGTGCTGGCCACGCGCCGCGAACGAGTCACCGGGCGCGACGGCGGCGAACAGCGCCGCAGCCGCGAGGATGCCGCCGGACGCCCACGCCATCGGAATGGGGCCGACCCTGTCGACGAGGCGACCCGTCAGCAGCGACGGCAGATACGTCGCGCCGACGTGCAGGCTGATGACGAGCCCGACGTGCGCGAGGTCGTGATGGTGCGCCTTCAGGTGGATCGAGCCCGCCGACGAGCACGCAAGCCTGCCGCGTGGCCCGCGACGCGCAGCGTCGGCACGGCCCTGCACTGACCAGCGGGCGCCCCGACGCGTCACGCCTTACCCCAGAGTGCCGAGACGAGCGCGGGCAGCGCGGCGGCGGCGGGCGCACGCCAGACGAGCGTCGCGTCGTCGCTCAGTTCGGTCTCGGCGGGGTTGATCTCGACGACGGGCACGCCCCGCGTCAACGCCCGGTACGGCAGACCGGCCGCGGGCTGCACGACCCCGGACGTGCCGACGCTGAGGACGAGATCGGCGCGCTCGAGCGCGGCCTCGGCGTGCGCGAACGGCTCCTGCGGCAGTTCTTCGCCGAACCACACCACGCCGGGGCGCACCGCTGCGCCACACACCGGGCAACGCGGCGGGGCCAACCGCTCGACGGGGTCGGACGGCAGCGCGAGTGCGGCGTCGTCGGCTTCGTCGAAGGGGGTGTCGCACTCAGAGCAGCGCAACGCGAAGATGCTGCCGTGCAGGTGCGCGAGGACACTGCTGCCCGCGCGTTCGTGGAGGTCGTCGATGTTCTGCGTGACGATCCACAGGTTCGCCCGCTCGGCGTCGGCCCAGTCGGCGAGTGCGCGATGGCCGACGTTGGGCTGGACATCGCGAATGAGCTTGGCCCGCCAGCGATACCAGGCCCAGACGAAGTCGGGGTCGCGCTCCCACGCGTCGATCGTCGCGAGCTCCTCCGGGTCGTGGCGCTCCCACAGGCCCGTGTGCGCGTCGCGGAACGTGGGGATGCCGCTCTCGACGCTCATCCCCGCGCCCGTGAGGACAACGACGTCACGCGCGTCGCGCGCCAGGTCGAGGAAGGCGTCGAGGGGTTCCGAAGCTGGCGTGGGCATGCATCAGCGTAGGCGCCACCCCAGCTGCGAGGTCGCCCGCGCCGCCGAGACGCCCGACCGAACGTGCCCCAGACCAGACGATCGCCTAGGTTAGGTAGACCTCATTCATCGCGACGACGCGGAGGCTCTCATGCCACTCAGGACGATCGAACGCGGGCTGCATGCCGCGTACTCGGCGGCCGCCTCGCTCACCATGGCTCTGCCACCGGAGCGCGAGACCTGGCCGACGGCACCCGCCGAGGTGCGCGCCGTCGAAGCGCTGTGCCCGGCCTTCACCCGTGTCACCCTGCACGCCGAGATGTTCCGCACGCTCGAACTCACCGGCCCCGACGAGTACTTCGGCCTCTTCATGCCGCCGGCCGGCGCACCCGTCGTCACCCCGCCTGATGACGAACGCGACCCCCGCAGCGCCGTCGCCGCCATGGACGATGCCGTGCGCCCGCAGCTGCGCTGGTACACGATCCGGATGCTGCGCCCTGAGCACGCCGAGATCGACGTCGACATCGTGGACGTCGGCCACGACGGGCCCGGCGCGCGCTGGCTGCGCGACGTCAGGGTCGGTGACGAGGTCGGGGTGCGCGTCCAGTCTGCGCTCTACAGCGCGGCGCCCGCGGGCGGGCATCACGTGCTCGTCGCCGACGAGACGGGCCTGCCGGGCATGCTCGCCATCGTCGACGCAGCCCGCGAACGGGCGACTGGAAAAGGTGAAGACTCGCAGAACACGCAACCCCGCCTCACCTGCGTCGTCGAGGTCCCTGATGCGACATACCTGCACCCGGAGGTCGCCGACGCCGGCATCACCGTCGTGCAGCGCGGCACGGATGCGTCCGGTTCGGCCGCCGTCGCGGCACTCGCAGACCTCGACGTCGACGACGCCGACTACGCGTGGGTGTGTGCGGAGGGCGGCGCGGTGGCCGCGATCAAGCGTCACCTGACGAAAGAGCGCGGCCTGTCACGGCGCGCCATCACGGCGAGTGGCTTCTGGTCGGTGGGCCGCCCGCGCCCGTGAGGCCTCGCCCATGCGGCCGGCGCTGGGCATCTCATCATGTGGGGCGACATAGCCATGCACACCGAGCGCGACGACCATGATGTGAGCAACACCTCACACACTCGGATGCAGACCCCATGCGCGACACTCGTCGCACTGCTTCAACCCTGGTCCTCATCGGCGGGCTCACCCTGGCGGCCTGCGGAACGAACGCGGCGGATTCGTCGCCCAGCAGTGCGTCCCCCAGGGCTGCGGCTGCGTCGTCGCTGCCCGTCACGCCGGCGATCAGCGCGTCGAGCACGAACAAGCAGTCGGCGTTCACCGTCACGCAGTTCGACAGCACCAGCGATGCGGGCTGGACGGCCACGTTCCAGGTGCTCAGCTCGCCGGCCGGCAACATCCTCGTCGACCCCGGCATGTAAGACGCGGAGGTCGCCGACTACGTGAAGTCGATCGGCGGCGTCGACGCGATCATGATCACCCACGGGCACTGCGACAAGCTGCGCGGCCTCGCCGTGGAGATGAAGACGAATGCGAAGGCCGTCGCGTTGATCCACGAACTCGACCAGCCCTACCTGCACGATCCGAAGCGCAACTGCTCCATCGCGGAGGGCACCTCGCGCACGACCGACGCGAAGACCTCCACCTTCAAGGAGTCCACGACGACGATCGCCGGCCACCGCGTCCCGCCCATCCACCTGCAGGACACACCGCGGGCAGCACGATCTTCTGGTTCCCGGACGACAACACGATGATCGGCGGCGACACGGTCATGAGCACGCAGATCGGCAGCGCCTCGCACCCGGGCGGCATCGAGGCCTCACGCACCGCGCCGATCGCGAAGTTCAAGAAGCTGACGTTCCCCGCGGATGCGCGCAGATACAACGGCCACGACGCCTCGACGACGTACGCCGAACTCATGAAGTCGAACTCCGACCTCGCCTGAGCCCCTTCTCCGACACCGTAGGTCTGGCACCGCTGAGCCCCGCCCTATTGAGCGATGCTCAACAAGAGTGATAGACAGGGTGAGGCGCGTCACGCGCCACGTCCCCGAGCAAGGAGCCACGGTGCAACGGACACTACGAGACGAGGACAAGGCCCTGCAGCGCGAGCTGCGCGCCTTTGCCGAGAGCTTCCCCGACCACATCAAGACCGGATACATCGCTGACGGCGAGGTCGTGCCCGAGTTGCTGCGCGAAGGTCAGCGCATCCTCGACGACGCCGACCTGGCCGCACCCCACTGGCCGACCGAATGGGGTGGGCGCGGCTGGGACGAACTGCAGCTGCACATCTACCGTTCCGAACTGCAGCGTGCCGGCGTGCCGATGCCGCTCGCGTTCAACACGAGCATGGTCGGCCCCGTCATCGCCGCGTTCGGCTCGCAGGAGCTCAAGGAGCGTTTCCTGCCGAAGACGAAGAGCTGCGAGATCTGGTGGTCGCAGGGCTTCTCCGAGCCGGACGCCGGCTCCGACCTCGCGTCCCTGCGCACGACGGCGGTGCGCGAGGGCGACGAGTACGTCGTCAACGGACAGAAGACGTGGACGACGCTCGGGCAGTTCGGTGACTGGATCTTCACCCTCGTGCGCACCGACCCGAGCGCCGACAAGCCGCAGAAGGGCATCTCCTTTCTCCTCATCGACATGTCCTCCCCCGGCCTCACGGTGCGCCCGATCAAGCTGATCGACGGCCGTCACGAGGTCAACGAGGTGTTCTTCGACGACGTCCGCGTGCCCGCCGACCAGCTCGTCGGCGAGGAGAACCGCGGCTGGGACTACGCGAAGTTCCTACTCGGCAACGAGCGCACGAGCGCCGCGCCCGTCGGCTCGATCAAGGCGGCGCTCGCCGCGGCGAAGGAGCACGCGAAGGCCACACGCAGCCCTCACGGCACCGCGCTCGACGAGCCGCTGCTCGCCGCGCGCTTCGCCCAGCTCGAGGCCGAGGTCATGGCGCTCGAACTGACGGTGCTGCGCGTCGCGGGTGACTCGCGTGACGGGCGCCCCGACCCGGCGTCGTCGATCCTCAAGCTGCGCGGCAGCCAGCTGCAGCAGGACGTCTACGAACTCATGGTCGACGTGGCCGGCGTCGACGCCCTCACCTGGTACACGGGCGAGTGGGGCAGCGAGACGCTGCCGCGGTACCTCAACTATCGCAAGGCGTCGATCTACAGCGGTTCCAACGAGGTTCAGCGCAACATCATCTCCGGCGGCATCCTTGGACTGAAGGGCTGAATCATGGACTTCACACCCACCGAAGAACAGCGCGCGTTGCAGAGCGCGGTGCGCGACCTTGCCTCGAGCCTCACGCCGAAGGACACCGGATCCGGCGCCCCCGCCGGCCCGCAGCCGTTCGACGCGGACGCCTGGGGCAAGTTCGCCGAGATGGGCCTGCTCGGGCTCGCCTTCGCCGAGGAGAAGGGCGGTTTCGGCGCGTCGGCCATCGAGGTGACGCTCGCCGCCGTCGAGCTCGGCGCGGCTCGCGTCACGCTCCCCTACGCCGATGCGATGGCGGCTGCGACGGCCCTCGACGCGGCGAACTCGCCGCTGCTCGCCGACGTCATCAGCGGCGAGAAGCTCGTGCTCACCGCGTTCGGCGAGTCGGGTGCGACGTGGTCACGGGCCGCGAGCGCCCGCACCGCGTCGGGTAGCGAGCTGGCGGGTGAGGCTCGCGGCAACACCGACCTGTCGTCGGCTGACGCCATCGTCACGACCGCCGGCACGGGCGACGACGTCGGGGTCTACCTCGTCGAATCCCCCACCGTCGACGGCCCGAAGGTGACGCTTGACGGCGCTCCCGCGACGCGGCTCGGCGGCCGCGAGGTGCTCGAGGCCGCGCTCGCACTGGGCAACGTCGGACAGTGCGGCGAGGCGCTCGGCGCGATGGGGGCCGCGCTCACGCTGACGGTCGAGTACCTCAAGACGCGCAAACAGTTCGGCGTGCCGATCATGCGGTTCCAGACCCTCACGCAACGCGCCGCCGACATGTACGTCGGCGTCGAGCTGACGCGCAGCGCCGTGCTCTACGCGGCGATGGCGCTCGCCGACCCCGGTGAGGGCGACGACGCGCTCGACCTCGACGCCATCGTGTCGCGGACGAAGTACCTCGTCGGCACCTACGGCCGGCTCGTCGGCCAGGAGGCGATCCAGTTGCACGGTGGCATCGGCATGACGGCCGAGTACGCCGTCGGCCACTACACCTCGCGCCTCGCGACGATCGAGCGAACCTTCGGCGACACCCGTCAGCACCTCGCGGCCCTGGCGGCCGGCGTCGGCGGGCACACGTCGGTCGACGTCGTCTGAGACTGCTCGCACGACGAACGCCGGGCGGCGAATGACGAACGGCGGGATGAGCATTCAAGCTTGTCCCGCCGTTCGTGTGTCATGTGCTCGTCGCCGACAAACCAGCGCCGCGGCGCTGCGTCAGCCGCGCGTCATCACGACGCGTTCGACGACTCGTCGCTCGCGGCATCGCGGTCGAGGCGCGCGAACCGGTCGAACACGGCCGCGCCGATGGGCAGCGCGCGCTCGTCGAGCATGAACGCAGGGTGGTGCAGGTCGGTCTCGTCGCTGTCGCCATCCCAGACGCCGAGGCGCAGGTAGATGCCGGGGATCTCTTCGGTGTACCAGCCGAAGTCCTCGCCACCGGACGACTGGTCGGCCACGCCGACGCCGTCCTCGCCGAGGACGTCGGTGACCGCCTGGGCCGCGAGCTGCGCGCACGCCTCGTCGTTGACGACCGGCGGCACACCCTGCACGTAGTTGACCTCGGCCTTCACGCCGTACAGCTCGGCGACGCCCGAGATCGCGGGCGGCACGACGTCGGGCAGCTGCGCCCACGTGTCGCGGCTCGCGGAGCGGACGGTGCCGACGAGCGTCCCCTTCGACGGGATGACGTTCGCGGCGCTGCCGCCGGCCTGGATCGAGCCCCACGTCATGACGGTGCCCGAGCGCGGGTCGATGCGGCGGTCGATGACCTGAGCCGCGCCCGTCGCGATGCTCGCGAGCGCGTAGATGAGGTCGCCGGTCTCGTGCGGACGCGCGGTGTGCCCGCCGTCGGAGGTCAGCGTCACCTCGATCTTCGCGTTCGAGGACGTGATAGCGCCCGCGTGCACACCGACGTCACCGACGACGCGGTGCGGGTCGCAGTGAAGCGCGATGATGCGGTCGACGCCCTCGATCGCGCCGTCCTCGACGCAGTCGACGGCGCCGCCGGGCATCTGCTCCTCGGCGGGCTGGAAGATGAGGCGGACGGGGCGCGGCGGCGGGTTCTTCGCGAGCAGCGTCGCGGCGCCGAGCAGCATCGCCGTGTGCGCGTCGTGGCCGCAGGAGTGGCTGACGCCCTCGTTCGTCGAGGCGAACTCGAGGTCGGTCTCCTCATCCATCGGCAGCGCGTCGATGTCGGCGCGCAACGCGACGAGGTCGTCGGCCGTCGCGTCGTCGGCGGCGGGCACGTCACAGATCAAGCCGGTGCCGACGGAGAAACGTCGCACCTCGAACCCGAGACCTTCGAGCTGTTCGGCGACGTAGTCCGTCGTCGCCTTCTCCTCATAGCTCAGCTCGGGGTTGGTGTGCAGGTGGCGGCGCCACTCGACGAGCTTGTCCCGCAGGTCGTCGTCGATGCCGTCGTACGCCATGGCGGCCTCGTGTGCCGCGTCGACGTCGGGCTCGGAGTTCTTCCCACCCGTGTTCGCGTCGTTCTTGTCGAAGTCACTCACCGAAGATCCTTTCGCAGAAAGCCAAGACCCGCTGTTCCATGTCCCAGCGGTTGTTGAGACGTTCGAACTCGTGCCCCTCGTCGGGGAACAACAGCATCTCCGCCGGCACGCCCCGCGACGCGAGCACGCCCAGCGCCTGGTAAGCCTCGGAGACGGGGACGTTCGAGTCGAGCTGGCCGTGGATGAACATCACGGGCACGTCTACGCGGGAGAACTGACGCAGCGGGGAGGCTTGCGCGA
The DNA here is from genome assembly GCF_001556795.1 of Dermacoccus sp. CCH2-D9. Classification (NCBI taxonomy): domain Bacteria; kingdom Bacillati; phylum Actinomycetota; class Actinomycetes; order Micrococcales; family Dermacoccaceae; genus Dermacoccus; species Dermacoccus sp. CCH2-D9. Next base: position 121,412 of record NZ_LSJT01000146.1, on the reverse strand, counting down.
GCAGGTGCCGGTCGAGCTTGGGGTCGCCGTATTTGGGCATCGCCGCGGAGGCGATCCACGGGTCGGTGTCACGGTAGAACGTCTCGAGATCCGACATGCCGCACGCCGCGATGCCGCCGGCCCAACGCCCGGCGTGCCGGGTGAGCGACGCGTGCACGAGGTATCCGCCGTACGAGCGGCCCATGATGACGGCCTGGCCGTCGCGGGTGATCCCTGCGTCGATGAGGTGGTCGAGCGTGTCCTCGGCGTCGTCGATCGCCGCGAACCGGCCGTAACGGTCGTCGGCCTGCGAGAAGCGCCGCCCGCGTCCTGCTGAGCCACGCACGTTCGGCAGGAACACCGAGTGCCCGGTCGCCGCGAGCTTGCGCAGCACGTTGTTGTAGTCGGGGCGCGCCTGTCCCTCGGGGCCGCCGTGGAAGTAGACGATCGTCGGGGCGGGCTCGCTCGGCGCAGGCCCGACGGCCCGGTAGAGCCACCCGGACAAGCGCATGCCGTCGCGCGCCTCGTAGTGGAGCAGCTCGGGGATGATGTCCGCTTCGCCCCACGCGGACAACACCGGCCGGCCACGTTCGTCCGTCGGGCGCGCGGGTGACATCGTGTCGAGGCCGTCCTGGTCGGCCAGTGCGTCAGCGCCGCTCGCGCCGACGTCGTCACCGGTCGCTGCGTGCCCGGCCGTCTCGTCGTCCGAGCCGCTCTCACGGGGACGGTTCTCGGCCACGCTCTCACCGACGGCGTCGCTCACCGCGTCGTCGACCGCCGTTGCGACAGCGCGGAACTCGTCGCCGACCCAGCGTCGGGCGGCCACGTCGTAGACGACGACGGTGGGCGGAAACTCGGGTCCGGCGACGGTGAGGGCGAGCAGCGACCCGTCCGCCGTCAGCGACGGCGTCGTCGCGATGAGCGACGGCAGCTCGGGCAGGTCGACGACGCGGGCGCGCCCACCCGTCAGGTCCACGATCTGCAGGTCGCACCACCCCTCGTCGTTCCACAGGACGGCCGCCACGGAACCGTCGAGGGAGACGGCGAACTCCTCGACGTCGGCGTCCTCACGTTCGAGGAGCACCTCGACGTCGTGGGCGTGCTCGGTGGGTGTGAGCCGCAGCAGTCGGAAGCGTTCGGCGCTGTGGTCGCTGCGCACGATGAAGCTGGGGCGATCCCCGTCGAACGTGACGAATCCGCGGTCGGTGGTCGAGCCGTTGTCGACCGGCATGAGGGGGCGCCAGGTGCCGTCGTCGTCGATGGCCAGGAGCTCACGGTTGCCGCGCGAGCCGACGCGGAACAACGAGACGTTGCCACGCGAGTGCGTCAGGGCGCCGCCGGTGCGCCGGTCGACGACGCGCGTCTCCCCCGTCACCGGATTGAACAGGCGGCCCTCGACGGTGCCCTCGCGGTCGAAGACGGAGACGGCGACGAAGTCGTCGTCCCAGCTGACGAGCTCGACCGTCTCGTACGCGGCGAGGTCGACGGTGTACGAGTTCGCGTCGTCCGGGTCGGAGGTGACGAACCAGATCTGCTCGCGGTCACCACCGTCGGGTGCGACCTCGCAGGCGAGCCAGTGCCCGTCGGGTGAGTACAGGACGCGCCGCACACCACCTTCGACGGGAAGACGCACCTCGCGCTCCTCGCCGACGATCGGAACCCCGTCGTCGTCGAGCGGCATCTGCAGTGCGAAGGGAAAACGGTCCTGTTCGACGACGACGCACGCGAGCAGCCGCCCGTCGGGCGAGAGCGCAGGGTCCTTGACGTAGCGGTCCAGCGTGCGCGGGCGTGGCGGGGCGCGGTGCTCGGCGGGTGGCGCGTAGGAGGTCAGGACGTGGGCATGCTCGGGTTCGGGCGGGCTGACGTCGTTCACGTCAGCCGATCCTAGGCGCCCGGGGGGCCAGACCTCCAGAGCGAGCGCGCCTGGTTCGTCTCCGGATGCCGGAGAACCGACCTCGCGGGTCATGATCGACGTGGTGCCGCGGAGTCGTCGGGGCCAGGAACATCACCTGACGCGGCCGTGGCAGCGTCACCGCGATCGGCGCCCACCGCGGTCTCGGATGGGGTCTGCGACGAGGCTGCAGCCGGCGCTGTCGGTGCAGGTGAGCGCAGGATCCACGTGTCCTTGCCGCCACCGCCGCGGGAGGTGTTGACGATGAGCGAACCAGCCGGGGCCGTTCGGGTGAGGGCGGCAGGGACGGTGTGGGCGCTCAGCTTGCGCGCATCGAGGACGCTGGGTTCCCCCGACTCGCCGGGCGCACTCCCGGGCTGCTCGGTGGCGCGAACGTGCACGAACGCCCGCAGGTCGACGTGCCGCGGGTGGATGCAGGTGCGTCCGCTCTCGTCGGCGGCGTAGGTGGGCAGCGTCGACAGGCGCACGATGTCCTGCGCGATGAAGTGGTCGGGATGCGCCCGCAGCTGCTCGGCGCGTTCGTCGAGCTCGGCTGGGGAGCACTCCGGCCCGATGGTGATGCCGGCGCCGCCGTAGCCGTCGACGGGTTTGACGACGCGTTCGTCGAGCCGTGCGATGACCTCCTCGACCTTGCCGGGTTTGTGGCACAGATCGGTGGGGACCTGTTCGAGCAGGGGCTCCTCGTCGAGGTAGAACCGGATCATGTCGGGCACGAGCGCGTACACGGCTTTGTCGTCGCCGACGCCGTTGCCGAATGCGTTGACGAACGCGAGACGGTGGTGGGCGAGGGCGTCCTCGAGTCCGGGGCCGAGTGGTTGACCGTCGCAACCGAGGGCTGCGAACAGTTGATCCTTCTCGATGCGCGCGTAGACGACGTCGAGTGGGCGCAGCGTCGTCGCGTCCTGCAGGTGCAGGCGCCCGTCGACGACGCAGAGGTCCGCGGGCGTGCAGACGGGCATGCCGACGAACTCGGCGATGCGGCGGTGCTCGAACCAGGCGGAGTCGCCCTCGCCCGTCGAGACGAGCGCAAGCCCTGGGTCGTCGGGGTTCGCGGCGTGCGCAGGTGCCGCGGCCTGCAGCGTCTCGCGCAGCATCGCGAATCCGTCGCGGGGCTCGAGCAGGTCGTACTCGCTGATCACGTCGGCGAACGTGTCGTTCGCCATCGCGCGAAGGAAGTGCGAGAACACCACGCCGGAGGGAACACGAAGGTTGTCCTCGAGGACGAGCCATCGCCCGTCGGCGCACACGAGATCCATGCCGCAGATATGGGCTCGCACGGACCCGGAGGGTTGGAGGCGGCCTTCGTCGACGTAGCCCGGTGAGCGTTCGATGTCGTCGGCGTCGACGACCCCAGCCTCGATGATGCGTCGCGGCCCGTAGATGTCGTCGAGGAACGCGTTGAGGGCGCGGGCGCGTTGTTCGAGGCCCGCGCTCAGGTCGGCCCACGTATCAGCGTCGATGATGCGGGGGATGAAGTCCGTCGGGAAGATCCGGGGTTCGTCCTCACCGCTGACGCGGAAGGTGATGCCCTCAGCCGTCTCCATGGCCTCTGCTCGTTCTTGCCGGGCCGCCCGCTCGTCATCACTGAGCGCAGCGATTGCTGCCAGGGCTGCGACGTAGGCGAGGCGGGGCGCGCCGTCCGCGTCGACGGCTTCGTCCCAGGCCTTCGCGACCGACGTGAGGCCGGCTTCGGTGGCTTCGAGCGTCTGCGTTTCGGCGTTCGCGCCCGGGTGCACGTCGGTGGGGCCGTTGTCGTGCAGCCCGAGCAGCGCGCCCTCGTTCGACAGGCCTGACGACGGGTCGTTCTCAGAGGCGGGCATGCCTCGTTTATACGCCGCCGCCGGACCGCGCAGACCCCGAATCGGCTTTTCCACCACACCGATTCGGGGCGTTCGATGCTCGGACGACGATCAGACGACGCCGAGCGCGAGCATCGCGTCGGCCACCTTGACGAAGCCCGCGATGTTGGCGCCGCGCACGTAGTCGCCCGGCACGTCGTAGGCGTCGGCCGTCTCCTCGCAGGTGCGGAAGACGCCGTTCATGATGGCGCGCAGGCGTTCTTCGGTGTGGTCGAACGACCACGAGTCGCGGGAGGCGTTCTGCTGCATCTCGAGGGCGCTCACCGCGACGCCGCCGGCGTTCGACGCCTTGCCGGGCGCGAAGAGGACGCCGGCCTCCTGCAGCAGGGCGGTCGCTGCGGGCGTCGTCGGCATGTTGGCGCCTTCGGCGACGGCGATGCAGCCGTTCGACACGAGGGTGCGCGCCGCGTCGTCCGGGAGCTCGTTCTGGGTGGCGCAGGGCAGGGCCACGTCGCACGGCACGTCCCAGATGCTTCCTTCGGAGACGAATCGGGCGCCCTCGTGCTCGTCCGCGTATTCGCTGATGCGTCCGCGCCTGGATTCCTTGAGTTCGCGCATGGCGTCGATGTCGAGGCCCCGCTCGTCGACGACGTACCCGCCGGAGTCGCTCATCGCGACGACGGTGCCGCCCAGCTGGGTGACCTTCTGTGCGGCGTAGACGGCGACGTTGCCGGAGCCGGAGATGACGACCTTCGCGCCGTCGAAGGAACGGTTCTGCGTCGCGAGCATGCGTTCGGTGAGGAACACGAGGCCGTACCCGGTGGCTTCGGTTCGCGCCTGGGCGCCACCCCAGGTGAGGCCCTTGCCCGTGAGCACTCCGGCCTCGTAGCGGTTGGTGATGCGCTTGTACTGGCCGAAGAGGAAGCCGATCTCGCGGCCGCCGACGCCGATGTCGCCGGCGGGCACGTCCGTGTATTCACCGATGTGGCGGTACAGCTCCGTCATGAACGACTGGCAGAAACGCATGATCTCGGCGTCGGAGCGGCCCTTCGGGTCGAAGTCGGAGCCGCCCTTGCCGCCGCCGATGGGCATACCGGTGAGCGCGTTCTTGAAGACCTGTTCGAAGCCGAGGAACTTGACGATGCCGAGGTAGACGCTGGGGTGGAAGCGCAGGCCACCCTTGTATGGCCCGAGCGCCGAGTTGAACTCGACGCGGAATCCGCGGTTCACCTGCACGCGGCCGTCGTCGTCGACCCACGGCACGCGGAAGATGATCTGACGCTCGGGCTCCGCCAGACGCTCGATGATGCTCGACTCGACGTAGTCGGGGCGTCGCTTCAGCAGCGGGCCCAGGCTGGCGAGCACCTCGTCGACGGCCTGGTGGAACTCAGCCTCTCCGGGGTTGCGGCGCAGGATCGTCTCGCGCACGGTTTCGAGCTGGGGTTCGAGCCGCTCAGGCATGTGTTCTCCTCATCGTGGTGTCCCGCCACCTTACGAGCGGATGCCTGTGACGGCCATGTGACGTTGGCCCGGTTCGGAACTCCACTCGAGTGTGGGTGAGTCACGACTCGCCGAGGAGCCTTGCCAGTTCTGCGCCAACGGAGTGAGACGCGAATCGACGACCGCCCACACGATCGCGTGATCGATCACCCCGTACTCATGGCAAGGATGTTTCGCATTCCATAGACGCGCTCTAGACGTCGGCAACATAGACAACCTCCGCCTGCGCGAGAGCTGAGTCACGGAAATACGGGTTGCGGATGGCGCGCTTCACCACGAGGTCAACATCGCGTTCGAGGATCCTGCTCCTGTCGTCACGGAGGGCGCAGAAGTCCTCCAGCGGATCGGGGCGATCAGGGAGGAAATCGACCAGAGAGTCGACGTCGCTGTTGTGATGAGAAGTCCCCGCAGCAGCTGAGCCGAACAGGGACAACTCGGCCACGCCGTGACGTTCTGCGACGCGGCTGATCGCCTCGTGGTCCAGGCTCACGACGGAAGGCATGCCCTGCGTATCGCACCGCAGGCTGGATCGACCACAGCACCGGCGGACGCCCGCGACGGGTCGCCTGCGTCCACCACAGGGATCGAGTCAGTCCGTGTAGCCGATGCTCATGTCGACGTCGTCGATGTCGCCGAGTGTCAGCAGTTGCACCCTCTGCCGGCGCCGCAGCTTGCGTGCGAACGCCTGCCGGATTTCGCGGTTCTTCCCACGCCTGCATTGGGGGCAAGAATAGCCCGTGTGGATTCTCTGCCTAACCATTCTCCCGCTCCGCCCACCATCGTCGAGCGCACTCCTCAGAGACTCGTCCTCGCCGATAGAAGTGAGGTGCGCAGCCAACTCACGACCGATATCGTGTGACACCGCACGATGAAACGGGGAATCGGACGTGTACATGCTCAGGCTGGCCCCGAGGCACGTCGGCGGCGGCGTATCTGTCGCTGCTCGCCGGTGAGGCGACGATGACGACGACCGTCGAGGCGTTCGAGAACGTCGAATCGGCGCACTTCAAGGCGAAGGACATTCTGGGCGCCTCGCGCTTCGCCCTGCTGCCGACGGACAACCCGCACGTCACGTCGGATCTGAAGAAGATCGCCGACGGCAGGGCGCTCAGCCCGGTGCTGCTCGTGCGTGGTGACGCGACGAGCGGACGCGACGCCATCATCGCCGACGGTTATCACCGGGTCTGCGCGAGTTATCACACGGACGAGAACACCGACGTGCCTGTGCGCATCGTCGACCTCGCGCACCGTTCCGCCTGAGGTCGCGACGGACGTGAACTTCGCGCAACTCGCTCTCATCTGTCTCGTCGCGGTGCTCGGGCCGCTGTTGTCGTTGCCGCGCGCGGTGAGGTTGCCGGTCGTCATCGGCGAGCTTGTCGTCGGGCTCGCGCTCGGGCAGACCGGCGCGCGGGTGCTCGACCCGCATGACGGCACGTTCGCGTTTCTCGCGGACGTCGGGTTCGCGCTCGTCATGTTCGTCGCCGGCACGCACGTGCCGGTGCGCGACAAGGCGCTGCGCACGGGTGCGTCGATCGGCGTGGCGCGGGCGGTCGCCGTCGGGGTGCTCGCCGCGCCCGCAGGATGGGCGATCGCGCACGTGTTCGGCACGGGGCACGCGGGGCTGTACGCGGTGCTGCTGGCGAGTTCTTCGGCGTCGATCGTCATGCCGGCGCTGCAGGGTATGCCGCTGACGGGGCCCTCGATCGTCGCGATGCTGCCGCAGTTGGCGCTCGCGGACGCGGCGTGCATCGTCGCGTTGCCGTTCGCGATCGATCCGGCGCACATGTCGCGGGCGGCGATCGGCGCTGCGGCGGTCGTGGCGGTGTCGCTCGTCGTGTTCTTCGTGCTGCGGTTCGTCGAGCAGCGCGGGTATCGACGGCGGGTGCACGAGGTGTCGGAGGATCGCGGGCTGGCGCTCGAGCTGCGGGTGACGCTGACGATCCTGTTCGCCGTCGCGGCGCTCGCGCAGTGGCGGCACGTGTCGATCATGCTCGCCGGGTTCTGCGTGGGGTTGGCCGTCGCCGGTGTCGGTGAGCCGAAGCGCGTCGCGAAGCAGGTGTTCGCGCTGACGGACGGGCTGTTCGCGCCGATCTTCTTCGTATGGCTCGGGGCGTCGCTCAATCTGCGTGACCTCGCGGCGCACCCGGACGCCGTCGCGCTCGGTGTGACGCTGGGGTTGAGCGCCCTCGTCGTGCACGGCGCGATGGCGGTGACGAAGCAGCCGTGGCCGGTCGCCGTCACGACCGCGGCGCAGATGGGTGTGCCCGTGGCAGCCGCGACGACGGGGACGCATCTCGGTGTGCTGCGACCTGGCGAGGACACGGCGATGCTGCTCGGCGCGCTCGTGACGATCGTCGCGACGGCGGCCCTCAGTGGCCCGCTGGCGAAGGTGGCGCAGCAGGACGGCCGCGTCGATCCGCCACCCACCCCTTAAACATTGAAGCGGAACTCGACCACGTTCCGTAGCCGAATAACCTCTCGACCCACCGCTCCACATCATCCCCGAGCGGCACCCAATGCCGTAGCTCGGTCCAGACCCCGTTACCATTCTTCGACCTGACGTACTTCTCACGGGGACAGGGGGCGATCAGATGTCAGAATCTGATCGCGCTCGCTCTCCTGCAAGCGCCCGGCGCAACAACTCCACCATCTCCTCATGATGAGTGCGCACATCTGCGTCGTTCCAACTCCCGGTCTCCGCCCGCCGTGCCATCAGCTCGAGTTTCAGGCTCTGCCGGCGAGCATCGTGGTTGTTCGCCTTCTGCGCTGGGAGGTAGTTGCTGAACTTCGAGTTGGTGCTCACAGTGACCAGCGCCAAGTTCCCGAACCAGTCGAGAAGGTGCGGATCCTCCAGGCGGTATGCGAAGGAGGAGTGCTCGATGTCCTCGGTGCCCGGGGAGAAGTGCTCCACGGAGGTGCGGTAGCTGAAGGTGAAGTCCCATTGGTTCATCTCCTCCACCAGCAGGTAGTCCAGGTACGTGAACACGATGCGCGGGATGGCGAAGCCGAGCGCCATCCCATCCGGGCCGGTCTCCTCCTTGTCCGGGTCCGGGGTCACCGCCTCGCGCAGGCGCTCGTGGGCATGGGACTCGAGACAGTGGAGGAAGCCCTGAGCTGTGATCGGCTCATCGTGATCGGTGAGCTCGGTGACGTAGCGAAGTGCATCGGTCATCCAGTGCATCGTGCGCGGGGAGGTGTAGGTGATGCGCAGCGCCGACTGCAGCAGCAGGATCCGTCGGTGCAGGCTGCGCGGGCCGGCACCGGATTCGTCAGCGGCGAAGGTCGAGGGGTACCGGGGAGTGTCCTGCCCGTTGTTGCCGCGACGGGACGATCCTCGCGCGAGCCGGTACAACGACCAGCTGCCAGGTTCCTCGTCCGTGGTGGATTCGTGCCCGGTGGTCAGCGTCGCATCACGCTTGAGAATGAAATGATCGAACAGGTAGCGGATGCGCAGCAGGTCCGTGGTGAACTTGCGCACCCAGTCAATCCGCTCCGGCGGCGGTAGTGAATCGACGCGTGCAGAGAAGCGCTGCACTAGCAGTTTGTCGTCGAGCTGACGATCATCCTCCCGTGCGGAGCCCCTGCCTGCTCCCTCCACCGCGAGAACCTGCAGCAGCAGAGTCGGGAACGTGATCTGCGATGTGAATCGCTCGCCGCCGTCGGCATCTTCCGACTCGGTCCTGACCGTGGTCTGGGAGTAGGCAGCCACCGCATCGTCGAGGGTCAGCGCGGTGGATTCGGGTGTGTTCGAAGCGTCGTCGGCGGCGGGCGAGGCCGCTTCGGAGGTGGTGTCGATGAGTTGTGCACGCAAGCGGGAGAAATCTGCTGTCGGCATCTGGTCCCAGTCGGGGCCGAAGACTTCTGCGCGTTGGGAGGTGTTTCCGGCAGTGGCGCTCATCCCCACGTAGTGCTCCATGTCGGAGCATGCTGTCCAGACGCGGTTCAGCAGGGCGCGATCGAGGGGGTCAGACAGGTATCGGAGGAGTCGCGCCTTGACGATGTCCACGGGACTGAGCTGCGCACCGCGCGTATTCATGATCTCGAAGTACCGATTCAGATCGGTGCTCCGGTCGATCGGCATGCGGACGACGAGGACCCTGGTGAGCAGATAGTCGATCACCTGGGGAGTCTGTAAACGGTCACCGTCGGCCCCGCCGTCCAGTAGCTGTTCGATAATCATCGATGCGCGGAGGATGCCGGAGTCCTCTCGATCCTTCTCATCCTCCGCCGGCTCATCGATCGTATCGGCGACGCCGCGGAGAGCGCGGGTGGCCTTCTCCCGAGCCTCGTAGGTGAGCGGCCGAAGCGGACCGATGCGGTCCTTCAAACCCGGCCGGGAAGAGAGCTTGACCAGCAGGATATACAAGGTGGTCAGGCGCTGCTGTCCGTCGATCACGTCGAGCGGCTCATCGGCCCGTTGCGGAGGGGCGACCACGAGGTTGCCAAGGAAGTAGTCCTTGGCCTCCTCCTGCTCGGCCTCGTCGAAGACGTCGTGGATCAGGCGGTGTATCTGCTCCTCGCCCCAGGTGTAATTGCGCTGGTAGAGGGGAATCGAATAGCTGGGAGCGTCCGGGCTGAAGAGCTGCCCGACGGGGATGGCCTGGACGTCATCCTGAGCGATGGTCTGTGTCATCTCAGCGGGACTCCTTCAGCAGGGTGAGGAGCCGTGCATCCTCCGGGTTGTCAGTCCGCGCCGTGCGCGGGGCGCTCATGTTCTCCAGCTCGATCTCCCGCGGATCGAGACTGTCGCGGATGGCGGAGAACAGGTTCACCTTGTTCAGGCCGTCCATATTGGTGCTGATCCCTCGTGCGTAGTTGTCCGTGGTTCTCCAGCCCAGACGCTCGTACGCCAAGCGGAGGGAGTATGCCCAGCGGAAGAGGTGGCGTCGTACCTGCGGCATATCGGCCTCGGAGTACTTGTTCGTGTAGTACAGGACCGCGGCGACGTACAGCTCCCGGCAGTACCTGAATCGCGCCCCGTCGTGGAAGACCGTGCGATCCGCAGTCGTGAGACCGGCTGTGTTGGCGTCGGAGAAGAGTTCCTCGTCCAGCCGCTCATACTCCTCGAGCATGAACGCGGCGTAGTCGAAGAAGGACTTACCCGCAGCGACCGGAGCATCGAGCTGGTGCTGGGCCCGCTTGAGATCTCTGCGGGTCACCGAGTCGGCATCAGGATAGGACCACTCCTGCAGGCCGGGAAGCACCGCCTTGGCAGCGCGATGGTATTCGGCCCCCGGCAGGCGGCGAGTGGATCTGCCGACTCCCTTGAAGAGGTCGAGGTCATCGGTGGTATATGCATGCGCTGGCATGTTGCGGCTCCACCAGTGGATGCGGGCCAGGTAGGTGCCGAAGAGCCGGTCCAGCTCGTTCTCGTCGGCCTTCTCCCATTGCTCGACCACGGCGCGCTGCTCGGCAGTGCTGGCATCTGCCATTTCGCGCAGGTGGAAGGCCTTGAGCAGGTCGTGCGGGCGCAGTGATTTGCCTCGGAAGTTCTGCGAGTCGAAGAACTGGAATGCCTCATCCTCGTCATCGGTGACGATCTTCAGAACTTTGGCTTCGGCGTCGAGGAATTCCCGGTACCTGTCGAGGCGCCCCGGAGAACGTTCGAGGTCGGCGACCCGTCGCGAGAGTTCCTGATGGACGTGGTGGATCGGGGTGTCCCCTGATTGGAGATGGGGGATTCTCTGGCCGCGCAGAAGCGCCCGCAGCAGATGGAGGGTCAGGATTCTCTGCTGTCCATCGACCACCTCGAAATGCGACTCCTGGGGACGCCTCAGGAGGATGACGGTGCCCATGATGTACGAATGCTCCGGCCTGCTATCGAGAGCCTCCGCGACATCCGTGAACAGCTGTGCCGCGATGCGTGGGGACCAGGAGTACGGGCGCTGGAAATCCGGTATGCGCAGGTCGGGACCTTGAGTGCCGAGCAGTTCGTCGACGGAGACGAACTGCAGCATCTCGGTGTTGATCGTCATGGTGTCGACGGTAATCGATAGGTAGGACGCTGTACCAGGGGTCGGGATCCGAAATTGCATCGTGCAGTCAGTGCTGGAGTGCATGCAGGAGCATGGTGTGCGGGCAACAACGACAAAACGGTCAAGATCGCAACTGCGATAACACTCCAGAGCTGGATCACTGAGCCCCCTTAGGTTAGACCGGAACTCGACTACACATTGAACCTAAATTCCACCACGTCGCCGCACATACCAACCTCTGCGCGTGCACAGCTTCCTGGACCCCGTCATGCCGTCTCCCCACAGCCCAGTCGCGAAGAACGATCCCCATCTCGGGCTCACGCAGGCTGTTAGGACCTCGCGCCCGTGCTCGTAAGCATCCAAGCGCACAGAGATTGAGACAACTCTCGGTAGTAGGTAGACTGACCTACCTACTACCGGAGGGCGACATGAATCAAGGATCAGCGCGAGAGCGGCTGCTCGATGCCGCAGCGAGACGCTTCTACGAGGACGGCGTGCACGCGACAGGGATCGACACGATCACTTCTGAGGCCGGGGTCGCGAAGAAGAGCCTCTACAACAACTTCTCGTCCAAGGCAGAGCTCGTCAGCGCTTATATCGATTCCCGCCACGAGGAGTGGCTCGGCCTCCACCAGGCACGTGCGGTGAAGGCGTCTACGGCAGCAGACCGAGTGCTGGCAGTGTTCGACGCCTACATCGACCACGCGAACGATGCCTACGGCAAGGGCTTCCGGGGATGCGGGCTGCTCAATGCGGCCGCCGAGTTCCCGGCCGGACACCCTGCTCGCTCGGCCGTGCGCGCGCACAAGGAGCAGGTGGAGCGGATTCTCGTCGAGAACCTGGAAGTCATGGCCACCGACGCCGAGGCGCTGGAGCTGGCCGAGCACTTCAGCTTCCTCCTCGAAGGAGCCGTCGCACGGGCAGGTCTCGAGGGCACCCCGGCGCGCCTGGAGCACGCCCGAGCCATCGCATCGCGGATGCTGGCCGCACTGTGAAGCGAGGCTCCCCCACCGGCATCTTCGCGGTGCTCGCCGCCGCCCTCCTGTGGGGTACCACGGGGACTGCGGCGACGTTCGCACCGACAGTCGGCCCGCTGGCCATGGGCGCGGCCGCGCTCGGCATCGGCGGGATCCTGCAGGCAGCCATCGCGGCCCCCTCGCTCCGCCGGGAACGACCCGCACTGTCTTCGCAACGTGGGACAGTGCTCGTCGGAGCCGCAGCCGTGCTGATCTACCCGCTGGCCTTCTACAGCTCGATGCATCTGGCTGGCGTCGCGGTCGGCACTGTTGTGTCCCTCGGCTCTGCCCCCATCGCCTCGGGCCTTCTGGAACGAGTGATCGAGCGACGCAGACTCAGCGGCTGGTGGATGCTCGCCGTAGCGCTCGGCATCGCGGGCAGCGCAGTACTGTGCGCTGCGAAGATGCACGACTCGCCGAGCGAGACGCTCCCCACGGTCGCCGGCGTCATCCTGGGCCTGGTTGCTGGCGCAACCTACGCCATGTACTCGTGGAGCGCTCACCGCCTCATGAACCGCGGCGTCGGGCGCGCGGCAGCGATGGGCGCTGTCTTCGGTCTGGGCGGCATTGCGCTGATGCCCGTACTCATGCTCACCGGCGCACCACTCATCGCTTCCGCCCAGCCCATGATGGTCGGGCTCTACATGGCAATGGTCCCGATGTTCCTGGGCTATCTGCTCTTCGGGTACGGCCTCACGCGCGTCACTCTAAGCGCCGCGACAACGCTCACCCTCGCTGAACCCGCAATCGCCGCCCTCCTGGCGGTGGTCATCGTCGGTGAGCGCCTCCCCGCCCTCGGCTGGGTTGGACTGGCGGGCATCTGCGCCTCGCTCCTGGTCCTCTCGCTCGCACCTGCGACACAGGCGCGTGCCGCCGAACCGTCGCGTTCTAGCGAGCTCCCGATAGGTCAGGAAGTCTGAATCAGTCGGCCTGAGATAGACGTCGGGCAAGACCTGGAGATCCGCCCAGGACCGGGATCAAATCACTTGGTGCGGCCCAAATAGCTCTGTGGAGAGGCTAAAGCGCAAATCTAAATTCCACCACGTCGCCGTCCTGCATGACGTAGTCCTTGCCTTCCATGCGGGCCTTGCCCTTCGCGCGAGCCTCGGCCACCGAACCACACTCGACGAGATCGTCGAATGAGATGATCTCAGCCTTGATGAAGCCCTTCTGGAAGTCGGTGTGGATGACGCCGGCGGCCATGGGCGCCGTCCAGCCCTTGCCGATCGTCCAGGCGCGCGTCTCCTTCGGCCCGGCCGTCAGATACGTCTGCAGCCCGAGCGTGTTGAAACCCTTGTGCGCGAGCTGCTCCAGGCCCGGCTCGGTGATACCGACCGACTCGAGCAGCTCCTTCGCGTCGTCCTCGTCGAGCTCGGCGACCTCGGACTCGAGCTGCGCATTGAGGAAGATCGCCTCCGCCGGCGCGACGAGCGCCTGCATCTCGGCCTGGAACGCCTCGTCCGTCAGCTGCGACTCGTCGACGTTGAACACATAGATGAACGGCTTCGCCGTCAGCAGCCCGAGCTCGCGGATCTCGCTCGTGTCGAAACCGACGGAGCTCAGCGTCTTGCCCTCCTCGAGCACCTTCTGCGCGGCCAGGGCAGCGTCATAGACCGACTTCTCGGTCTTCTTGCCCTTGACCTCCTTCTCCAGACGCGGCACAGCCTTCTCCAGCGTCTGCAGATCGGCGAGGATCAGCTCGGTGTTGATCGTCTCCAGATCCGAACTCGGCGACACCTTGCCGTCGACATGGTGCACGTCGTCATCGACGAACGCGCGCACGACCTGGCAGATCGCGTCCGCCTCACGAATGTTGGCGAGGAACTTGTTCCCCAGCCCCTCCCCCTCGGACGCACCCTTGACGATGCCCGCGATGTCGACGAACGACACCGTCGCCGGCAGGATCGCCGCCGAACCGAAGATCTCCGCGAGCTTCTTCAACCGCGGATCCGGCAACGGCACGACACCGACGTTCGGCTCGATCGTTGCGAAGGGATAGTTGGCAGCGAGCACGTTGTTCTTCGTCAGAGCGTTGAACATGGTCGACTTGCCGACGTTGGGGAGACCGACGATTCCGATGGTAAGAGCCACGAGAGAAGAGTCTACGTGCCACCGCCCGCGCCGGCTTCATCCGACGGACGCCTTCGACATCAGCGGCGCTGACACAATGACGCCATGCTCGTGCACCTGCGTCTCAACGTGCCGACGGACCTCACCGACGCCGTCCGCGACACCCTGAGCGACGACGCCCGCCTCACCAACCTCACCCACCTGCGCGGCGCGTCCCTCAAACCGGCCGGCGACGTCTTCGAAGCCGACGTCGCCCGCGAAGCCGCCACCGCCGTCCTCGACGACCTCAACGCCGTCGGCCTCGGCCACCGCGGCGGCATCGTCATCGGCCAACCCCTCGGCACCCCGTTCGACGCCGCGCACGACGTCGAAGAAGCCGCGCACGGCGACCCGGACGACGCCGTGATCTGGCACCTCGTCGAACGAGAGGCAGAGAAGGCGAGCTCACCGACGGCGACCTACCTCGTGTTCCTCTGCATCGCAACGGCCCTCGCGAGCATCGCCGTCATCACCGACTCGGCCGTCCTCGTCGTCGGCGCGATGGTCGTCGGGCCCGAGTTCGCCGTCATAGCCGCGATCTGCACCGGCATCGCCCTCGGACGTTGGCGCCTCGCCGCGCGCAGCGCCGCCACCCTGCTGTGGACATTCGCGTTCGCCATCGTCGTCATCATGCTCGCCGCCCTGCTCGCGGCATCGCTCGACGTCGTCTCGGCCGCCGACGTGACACGCCCCCGCCCTCAGACGGGCTTCATCTGGCGCCCCGACCTGTGGTCGTTCATCGTGGCGCTGCTCGCCGGCACGGCCGGGGTGCTCGCCCTGGCGACCGACAAGACGAGCGCCATGGTGGGCGTCTTCATCTCCGTCACGACGGTGCCCGCCGCCGGAAACCTCGCCCTCGGCCTCGCCATCTTCGACGCGGCCGAGATCACCGGATCCGCCGCGCAGCTCGGGATGAACCTGGCCGGAATGATCATCGCGGGCGTGCTGACGCTCGTCGTGCAACGCCTCGTCTGGCGCCACCTCAGCGACGCCATGCGCCACCGTTCCTCCGAACGGTGGCTACGCGCGCAACTCGGGCCGAGCCCGACCTCACCCGCCGCGGTCGCCACACGGGAGCACTGACCCCGCCACCGCACGGTGGTGACAGGCACCGACCTGGCACCTCCACCGCACACGCAGCGCACCGACAAACCGCGCCGTTCCGGGGTTGTCGGCGGCAGATGCTTGAGTTTCACCCGTGCAGACAACAGCCATCTTCGTGACGTTCGTCGCCGGCCTCGCCCTCGGAGCCCTCGCCATGTGGGTCGCCCTGCGACGCACGGCCGTGACCCCGACGGACGACGTCGCACAGCTCGCCGCGGCGCAGGCCGAGCGCGACGTGCTGCGTGAACGCATCGTCGACCTCGAGGCGACGGTGAGCGACGACGCGCAGACGGCCGCCCTTCTGGGGCCCCTGCGTGACGCCCTGAGCCGCGTCGAGCGCCAGGTCGCGACGCTGGAACGCGACCGTGTCGAGCAGTTCAGCTCTGTCGACGTCGCCCTGCGCCGCGTCACTGCCACGACGGACGAGCTGCGGCGCGAGACCTCATCGCTGGCCGGTTCGCTCAACGCCTCGAGCGTGCGCGGGCAGTGGGGCGAATCGCAGTTGCGGCGCATCCTCGAGCTGTCGGGCATGCTGCGTCGCTGCGACTTCGACGAGCAGTGGCGCGGGCGCAACGACACCGGTGACGACGTGCGCCCCGACGTCGTCGTCCATCTGCCGGGCGAGCGTTCGCTCGTCATCGATGCCAAGGCGCCGCTGAGTGCGTTCCTCGCGGCGCAGGAGGCGGACCTCGACGAACGCGCCCGCAGCGCCGCGTTGGGGCGCCACGCCAAGCAGCTGCGCTCGCACGTCGACACGCTCGCCTCGAAGCGTTACTGGACGGCACTGCCGCAGGCGCCCGCGTTCGTCATCTGCTTCGTGCCGGGCGACGCCATTCTCGCGTCCGCGCTCAATGCCGACCCCGGTTTGCTCGAGGAGGCGATGGAGCGTCACGTCGTGCTCGCCTCGCCGAGCACCCTCATCGCGACGATGCGCAGCGTCAGCGCGATGTGGCAGCAGGCGACGCTCGAGGAGAACGCGCGTGAGCTGCTGACGCTCGGCCGCGAGCTCTACGACCGCATCGGAGTGCTCGCCAAGCACACCCACGATCTCGGCGGCTCGTTGCGACGCAGCGTCGAGGCGTACAACCTGTTCGTCGGCTCGCTCGAGAGCCGCGTGCTCGTCACCGCGCGCCGGATGCACGACCTCGACGTCTCCGCCACCCCGCCGCGTGGCGTCGCGCCCCTCGACGTGACGCCGCGCCCACTCACCCACGAGGCGCTGCTCGAGCCCGTGCTCGCCGAACCCGCGCCGGGCAACCCCTCGGACGAGCGGGGCTGACGGTGCGCGGCCGGGCATGCTGGATGGGATGTCGAAGGCCCCCGCTCCGACACGGAGCGAGGGCCCGGCGCCCGCACGCGTCAGCGTGGCGGCATGTCTCAGTGAAGCGAGTCGGCGCCCTGAACGACCTGCTCGCCGCCGCGCATCGAGTCGGACATGCCGCGCGCCTTGAGGTCACGGCGCAGTTCGTTGGGCAGCGCGAACAGCAGGCTCTCCTCGGCGGCGACGATCGGCTTGACGTCCTCATAGCCGCGGGCGGCGAGGTAGTCGAGCACGCCCCGCACGAGGATCTCCGGCACCGATGCCCCCGAGGTCACACCGACGGTCGTGACCCCGTCGAGCCATGCCTCGTCGAGCTCATCGGCGTAGTCCACGAGGTGCCCGGCGCGCGAACCGTGCTCCAGCGCCACCTCGACGAGACGGACCGAGTTCGACGAGTTGCGCGAGCCGACGACGATCATGAGGTCGCACTCGGGCGCCATCTGCTTGACGGCGAGCTGACGGTTCTGCGTCGCATAGCAGATGTCGTCGCTCGGCGGATCCTGCAGGTGCGGAAACTTCTCGCGCAACCGGCGCACCGTCTCCATCGTCTCGTCGACGCTCAGCGTCGTCTGCGACAACCACACGACGCGCTCCGGGTCGCGCACCTCGACGTTGACGACATCGTCGGGCCCGTCGACGAGCGTGATGTGCTCGGGCGCCTCACCCGCAGTGCCGACGACCTCCTCGTGCCCCTCGTGCCCGATGAGCAGGATGTCGTAGTCCTGGCTCGCGAAGCGCGTGGCCTCGCGGTGCACCTTCGTGACGAGCGGGCATGTGGCGTCGATCGTCTTGAGGCTCAACGCCTTCGCCTCCTCGTGAACGACGGGAGCGACCCCGTGCGCAGAGAAGATGACGGTCGCGCCCTCAGGCACCTGGTCGGTCTCGTCGACGAAGATCGCGCCGCGTTTCTCGAGCGTCGTCACGACATGCTTGTTGTGGACGATCTCCTTGCGCACGTACACCGGCGGGCCGTAGAGGTCGAGAGCCTTCTCGACGGTGATGACGGCCCGATCCACGCCCGCGCAGTATCCGCGCGGCGCGGCCAGGAGAACTCGCTTCGTCTGGGTATCCACGCCCATCATCGTAACGACCACGGCCTCCGAGGCCGAGCGAGTGGGAGCGGCATCACGCGTCGTGGGGTCGCGAACGCGAGCGCCGCAGACTGTTCGCTCCCGCAGAGCGCACCTCACCGCCGCATTCGTCCTTCGCACCCGAGCGTGGCGCCTCGCCCCCGTAGAGTTGCCCCGTGACGAGCACACCCCCAGGCACGGGCACGCCGGCGGGCCTTCCGGCCCTCGCGGGCGACACGACCGCCGAGCAGCCGTGGCCGGTGCGCGTGCTCAGCATGAAGATCGCGCAGTACGTCGATCGCATGTCGCCGCTGTGGGTCGAGGGGCAGATCGTGCAACTCAACATCCGCGCCCGCACGGCGTATTTGACGCTGCGGGACGCCGACGTCGACATGTCCCTCTCCCTCACCGTTCCGACGAACACGCTCAACGCGATGGGCCCCGCGGTTCGTGAAGGGGCGCGCGTCGTCGTGCACGCCAAACCGACGTTCTGGACGAAGCGCGGCAGCCTCATGATGGAGGGCCGCACGATGCGGCCCGTCGGCGAGGGCGAACTGCTCCTGCGCCTCGAACAGCTCAAGCGCACGCTCGCCGCAGAGGGCCTGTTCGCCCCCGACCGCAAACGGCCGCTGCCGTTCCTGCCCCGCGTCATCGGGCTCATCACCGGGCGTGAGGGCGCAGCCGAGAACGACGTCGTCGAGAACGCGCGACGCCGCTGGCCGGCCGCCCACTTCGAGATCCGCCACGTTCCCGTCCAGGGCCCCGACTGCGTCACCGCCGTCAGCGGCGCCCTGCGCGAACTCGACGGTCTCGACCACGTCGACGTCATCGTCATCGCGCGCGGCGGCGGCTCCTTCGAGGACCTGCTCGGGTTCAGCAACGAGACGCTCGTGCGGGCCGTCAGCGCCGCGCGCACTCCCGTCGTCAGCGCCATCGGGCACGACGTCGACACGCCGCTGCTCGATCACGTCGCCGACCGACGCGCCTCGACCCCGACGGACGCCGCCAAGCTCGTCGTACCGGATCTGGCCGCCGAACAGGCCGCCCTCGCGCAACACCGCACGCGGCTCAGCCAAGGCCTGCGCGGCCGCTTCGCCGCCGAACGGCGCCACCTCAACTCCCTCGTCGGGCGGCCCGTGCTGCGCGAACCGGGCACCCTCGTCACCCAGCAACGCGACGAGGTCGACCGCCTCACGAACCGCAGCGCCTACGCGATGCGGCAACGTCTCACCCGCGCGCGCGACCAGATCGCTCACGGGCGCGCCCAGGTGATCGCCCTGTCCCCGCAGAAGACCCTCGACCGCGGGTACGCCGTCGTCCAGCACGCCGACGGCTCCCTCGTCATGGCCCGTGACGACGTCAGCGTCGACGACATCCTCAAGGTGACCGTGTCGCAGGGCAACTTCGCCGTCACGCCCTATAGCGGCAAACCCCGGACGCGCCGAGCGGGGACGCCGGCGACAACGAAGGCGCGCACGGCTGCATCGTCTAAGAAGGCGACGCAGGGCCGCGCGTCCGATGCCCCGAAGGCCAAGAAGAAGACTGCACCGGCGACGGCTGACGATGCGACGCCCACCACCACCCGATCCGAGACCACCGAGGACGACGCATGAGCGACACGCACGAGGCACCCGCGAACGAGGCGTCCGAGGACGTCATGAACCACGACTCGACCAATGGCGCCCAGGCCGGCAACCCCGAGACCGTGCCCGCGAGCGCGCCCGACGCCGCGAACGCCGACATCGCGAGCATGGGTTACGAACAGGCTCGCGACGAGCTCGCCCAGATCGTCACGACGCTCGAAGGTGGTCGCGCGCCGCTCGAGGAGAGCATGCGGCTGTGGGAGCGCGGCGAGGCCCTCGCCGATCACTGCACGCGGTGGCTCGACGGGGCACAGTCGCGCATCGAAGAATCCGTCGCGCGCCGAGAGAACGGCAGAGAAAGAGCCTAACGCGCCGCGCATCTGACACTGCGCACGCCCGGCCTCAGCGGGTCCGAGTTCAGCGTTCCCGACGCTCGCGTTGGCTCACTTCGCGATCTGGCTGTACGGCTTGGCCGCCGCGGCGATCTGCTGCAACTGGGCCCACGAGCCCTTGCCGGTGACGACGGTGTCGAGCCCGGCGAGCGGCTGCGAGCGCACGAGCCCCTTCTGGCCCGACTGCATCTCGACCTTGCGCCAGCTCACGCCCCCGAGGTCGACGCTGCCGGCATCAGAGCCGGATGCGACGTCCTTGATCCAAGCTGCGCCGCCGTCCTTGCGCTGCTGGATCGAGACGTAGTCCTCACCGTCACCCTGATAGCCCGCCCGCCAACGCTCCGCGTGATCCTTGTCGCCCGGCACGATCGCGACGTTGACGGCACGCCACGGCGAACCGAGCCCGTCGGCGACGGCGACGTCCCAGTGCTTCGTCGACGACACCTCGCGCGCGATCTGTGACGCCTGCACGGTGGGCAGTTTCGTGGCCCCCTGACGAGGAATGAGGGCCAAAATCACCAAACAGCCGGCGATACAAGCGATCATGGACAGGACCATGCTCTTGGCGTTTCCCTGCATCCCGCGCCGCTTCGGCGGAGGGGGCGGGGGCATGGCCGGCGCTGACGCAGGCTGTGTCGGCTCGGTGGTCGTGGCCTTCTCGTGCGGGGTACTCACTCCCCCATGTTCGCCGACGCACCTGCGTCAGCGGAAACCGGGGCGGCCCGCCGCCCCGGCCACGCCGCCTCGAGCACCGCGGGAGCCAGCCGCCACACCAGTGCGACATCGAGGAGACACCGACCGTGACATCGAAGCTGCCCACCTACCAGATCCCCGACCGCAACCTGGCGCTCGAACTCGTGCGCGTCACCGAGTCAGCCGCCATGGCCGCCGGCCCCTGGGTGGGTCGTGGCGAGAAGAACCTCGCGGACGGCGCCGCCGTCGAGGCGATGCGCACCCTCATCTCGACGGTGAGCATGAACGGCACCGTCGTCATCGGCGAGGGCGAGAAGGACGAGGCCCCGATGCTGTTCAACGGTGAGCAGGTGGGCGACGGCACGGGCCCCGACGTCGACGTCGCCGTCGACCCGATCGACGGCACGACGCTGACGGCGAAGGGCATGCCGAACGCCGTCTCCGTCCTCGCCGTCAGCGAGCGCGGCTCGATGTACGACCCGAGTGCCGTGTTCTACATGGACAAGCTCGTCACCGGCCCCGAGGCCGCGGACGTCGTCGACATCCGCCTGCCCGTCGCCGAGAACATCCGCCGCATCGCGAAGGCGAAGAACACGACGAACAACGGCGTCACGGTCGTGCTGCTCGATCGCCCGCGCCACGAGCCGCTCGCGCAGGAGATCCGTGACGCCGGCGCGCGCATCAAGTTCATCTCCGACGGCGACGTCGCCGGCGCCATCATGGCTGCCCGCCCCAACACGGGTGTCGACCTGTTGCTCGGCATCGGCGGCACGCCTGAGGGCATCATCACCGCGTGCGCGATCAAGTGCATCGGCGGCGTCATCCAGGGCCGTCTTGCGCCGAAGGACGACGAGGAGAAGCAGCGCGCCCTCGACGCGGGCCACGACGTCAATCGTGTGCTGACGACGAACGACCTCGTCCGCGGCGACAACTGCTTCTTCGTCGCGACGGGCATCACCGACGGTGAACTGCTCAAGGGTGTGCGCTACCGCGAGAACGGCTGCACGACGAGCTCGCTCGTCATGCGCAGCAAGAGCGGTACCGTACGAACCATCGAGGCCGAGCACCGCCTGAGCAAGGTGGCTGAATACGCTTCGGAGCAGTACCAGTGAGTCGGGGCAGCGCATGACGCCGGCCGCGGCGACGAGACGCCAGGAGCCGACGCATGACCCAGCCCAATACCGCCACCACGCTCGTCATCGGTGAGGCCCTCATCGACGTCGTCCATCCTCGCGACGGCGAGAGCGCGGAACACGTCGGTGGCAGCCCGCTCAACGTCGCGGTCGGGCTGTCGCGCCTCGGCCACCCCGCCGTCCTCGCCACGCACCTCGGTGAGGACGAGCGGGGTCACCGCATCCAGCGCCTGCTCACCGACGAGGGCGTCGAGCTGACGGTCGCGAGCTTCGACCTCGACGCCACGTCGACAGCTCAGGCCCACCTCGATGACGACGGCGCCGCAACGTACGACTTCGCCATCGACTGGCCGGCGGTCACGGGCCTGCCGACGGATGTCGCGCACGTCCACACCGGCTCGATCGGCGCCTCGCTCACCCCGGGCTCCGCGTCGGTCTTCGAGGCGTTGAAGGCCGCTCACGCGTCCGCGACGACGTCGTTCGACCCGAACGTGCGCCCCTCCCTCATGGGCAGCCCCGACGACGAGCGCGAGCGCGTCGAGCAGTTCTGCGGGTACGTCGATGTCATCAAGTCCTCCGACGAGGACGCGCAGTGGCTCTACCCGGGCCGCAGCGTCGAGGAGATCGCCGAGTTGTGGGCCGGCCTCGGGCCGCGACTCGTCATCATCACCCGCGGCGGTGACGGAGCGCACGTCCGCCTCGCCGAGAGCGGCACCTTCGAGGTGGCCGGGCGCTCCGTCGAGGTCGCCGACACCGTCGGCGCCGGCGACTCGTTCATGTCAGGGCTCATCTCGGGGCTGCTCGACCTCGGGCTGCTCGGCGGTGTCGAGGCCCGTCAGCGCCTCGCGCACGCCCGCGAGGACGACGTGCGCCCCGCCCTCGCGCGCGCCATCGCCACATCCTCGACGACGGTGACGCGCGCCGGCTCGAACCCGCCCACGCGTGAAGAGATCGCCGGCCTCTGAGCTCGCACCAGGTCTCGACGCTTGCGCCAGTGCACCCGGCGCACAACCACGGCCCGACGGCGACACAGCACAGCCATGCCGAGCACCGTCCTTGCGAGGGCAGCGTCCTTGCAACGCAGCCCCACCGCGCAGTATTCGGATGCCGCACGAACACAGCACGAGGGCCCGCATCGTCACCGATGCGGGCCCTCGACCTCTACTGGAGCGTGACCTCAACCGATGCTCGGGGTGAACCCGAGCATGAGGCTCACATCAACGCTCAGACGTCCGTTCCTCCGGAGATGGCGCCGCGGGCGTCACGCTCCTTGGCACGCTGCAGCGCGGCCTTGCGCTGCTTCTCCGAGTTCGCCGCGATCTGGGTGGCCTTCTCCTCGTTGCGCGTGTAGTTGTGGCCCGATTCCGGGTCGAACACGTGCATGTGTGCCGGGTCGAACGCGAACTCGACCTCGTCGCCCTCGAAGATCTGCGAGCGAGCGTCGAGGTTGACGACGAGCTGGCTGCGAGCGCCCTCACCGTCGAGGTCCTTCTCGAGCGCGTCGAGGTGCTGCTTCGCGGCCGGGTCCTGCTCGAACGGGATGTAGGCGTACTGCTCGTTGCCGAGCCACTCCGTCTGGTCGACGACGGCCTTGAACGTCGCGCCACCGGAGACCGGGTTGACCTCGGCGTCCTTGATGTACTCGGGGCGGATGCCGACGATGACGATGTCCTTGCCCGCGACGTCACGGGCGAGCTGCTCCGTCATCGGCACGGTCGCGAACGGCAGACGCAGCGTGGTGTCCTCGACCCGTGCGGGCACGAAGTTCATCGGCGGCGAGCCGATGAAGCCCGCGACGAAGAGGTTGGCGGGCTGTTCGTACAGCTCGCGCGGGCTCGCACACTGCTGCAGCACGCCCTTCTTCAGCACGGCGACGCGGTCACCGAGCGTCATGGCCTCGGTCTGGTCGTGCGTGACGTAGATCGTCGTGATGCCGAGGCGACGCTGCATGCGCGCGATCTCCGTCCGCATCTGCCCGCGCAGCTTGGCGTCGAGGTTCGACAGCGGCTCGTCGAACAGGAACGCGTCGGCGTCGCGGACGATCGCGCGGCCCATCGCGACACGCTGACGCTGACCACCGGAGAGGTTGCCGGGCTTGCGCTCGAGGTGCTCGTCGAGTTCGAGCATCTTGCTCGCCTCGCGCACCTTGCGCTGGATCTCGTCATCGCTCACCTTGCCCTTGTTGAGCCGCAGCGGGAACGCGATGTTCTCGAACACCGTCAGGTGCGGGTAGAGGGCGTAGTTCTGGAACACCATCGCGAGGTTGCGGTCGCGCGGTGCGAGGTCGTTGACGCGCTTGCCGTTGATCTCGAGGTCACCGGAGGTGATGTCCTCGAGGCCGACGACCATGCGCAGCAGCGTCGACTTACCGCAGCCGGACGGGCCGACGAGGATCATGAACTCGCCGTCGGCGATGTCGAGGCTGACGTCGTTGACGGCCGGGAATCCGTCGCCGTACTTCTTGACGATGTTCTTGAGCTGGATGCTGGACATGAGGTGTCTCTCCTAAAGAGGCGGGCGTCAGCCCTTGACGGCGCCGGAGGTGAGGCCGGAGACGATCCGACGCTGGAAGATCAGGACGAGGATGATGACGGGGATCGTCACGATGACGGCGGCCGCGGCGATGGCGCCCGTCGGCTGCGTGAACTGGCTGGCGCCGGTGAAGAAGCTCAGCGCGGCGGGCACCGTGCGGGCGTTGCCCGACGTCAGCGAGATGGCGAACACGAAGTCGTTCCACGCCGTGAAGAACGTGATGATGGCCGTCGTGAAGACACCCGGGCCGGCGAGCGGCGCGATGACCTTGCGGAACGCCTGCCACGACGTCGCACCGTCGACCTGGGCGGCCTGCTCCATCTCCCACGGGATCTGCTGGAAGAACGCGGACAGCGTCCAGATCGCCAGCGGCAGCGTCAGCGCGAGGTACGGGATGACGAGGCCGGGGATCGTGTCGAACAGCCCGATCTGACGCCACATGTTGAACAGCGGCGTCACCATCGCGATGACCGGGAAGAACGAGACGGCGAGCGCCATCGTCAGGATCATCTTCTTGCCCGGGAAGTCGAGGCGGGCGATCGCGTAGGCGCAGAACGTCGCGAGGATGACAGAGATCAGCGTGGCGAGCAGCGACACGACGATCGAGTGCCACAGCGCCGGCATGAACAGGTCGGACGCTCCCCCCTTGAGGATCAACTCGTAGTTGTCCCAGCTCGGGTGCGTCGGGAAGAAGTTGCCGAAGCTGTTCTCCTTGCCCGTCGTGTCCGTGAGGGCTGCGTCGCTCTTGAGCGACAGCGCGAAGATCCACACGAGCGGCAGCAGCGTCCAGATCATGACGGGGATGGCGAAACCGAACATCCCCCACTTGGCCTTGTTCGAGACGTTGGTTTCCATCAGTTGTTCCTCCCGGCAGCGAGGTCGACCTTGAAGCCCTTGACGAAGATCGCCGCGATGATGAGCACGCAGAGGAAGAGGATGACAGCGAGGGCAGAGCCCATGCCGATCTCCACGCGATCGATCGCTTCACGGGAGACGAGCATCGAAAGGCTCGTCGTGTCGTTGGCGCCGCCGGTCATGACGTACGGGTTGTCGAAGATGCGGAAGGCGTCGAGCGTGCGGAACAGCAGGGCGACCATGATGGCGGCCTTCATGTTCGGCAGGATCACCTTCGTGAGGCGCTGCCACCAGGTGGCGCCGTCGACCTTGGCGGCCTCCTCCATCGAGGAGTCGACCTGTGCGAGGCCCGTCAGCAGCAGCAGTGACATGAACGGCGTCGTCTTCCAGATCTCCGACAGGCAGATGACGAACAGCGAGCTGCCCCGCTGACCGAACCAGTCGTAGTCGAGCGGGAACGAGCCGAACGTCAGGGTGTGCAGCCAGTGGTTGACGAAGCCGGTGCTGACGTCGAAGCCGAACTTCCACGCGAACGCGGAGACGACCGTGATGATCGCGTACGGCAGCAGGACGACGGTGCGCAGCGTGCGTCGTGGCATGACGATCTTGTTCATGAGCATCGCGATGGCGAAGCCGAGGATCAGCTCGACGACGACCGTGACGATCGTGATGATGAGCGTCGTGCCCATGGCGTTCCAGAACAGCGAGTCCTTGAGCGCGGAGGCGTAGTTCTGGAACCACACGAACTTCTTGCCCGCCGGGTCGGTGAGGCGGTACTTGAAGAACGACAGGTACAGCGCGTTGAGGATCGGGTACAGCGTCACGAGACACATGACGACGAACGCCGGCCCCGCGAGCTTCCACCCGAGGTTGCGCTCGGCGCGTGCGCGATCGGAGAGCGGCGCCTTCTTGCGCTTCGTCCCCGTTGCGACACCGGTGGCCGCACTCTTCTCCATGGATGCAGCGGTACTCACAGCAGGGCCTTCCCCTTCAGGACGTCGAGGATGAACTTCTGGGCCTCGGCCGGAGTGTTCGGCGTCACCTTCGACGGCGGCGAGAACTTCTGCTGCAGAGCCCCGGAGATGTCACCCCAGTAGGGCGAGAGCGGACGCGGCACGGCCTTGTCCAACGAGGTGCGGATCTGGGCGGCGATCCCGTTCGGGAACGCCTTCTTGACGTCCGCCGAGTCGTACGAGGCCTTGCGGCTGCTCGGATTGCCCGAGGCAACCATGTACGCCGTCGTGTTCTTCTCGTTCGTGATGCAGTCCGCCGCCTGGTAGGCGAGGTCGGTGTGCTTCGAGTTCTTGCCGACGGCGAGCTGGATACCACCGAACGGAGGCGCGGCGTCGTGCGAGGCGTCGGTGCGCGGGTAGACCGCGGCCGCCACGTCCTCGGCCACCTTCGGCGCGGCCTTCTGGATGGCACCGTAGGAGTAGGGCCAGTTGACGAGGAAACCGCCGCTCGGCGCCTGGAACAGCGTCAGCGACGCCGTCTCGTCGGACGAGCCGATCGCGGGGCCGCCGACGCCGGACGTCGCAACCTTGTTGATGATCGACGCGGCCTTCTTGCCGGCGTCCGAGTCGAGGCCGAGCTTGATGTTCTCGTACGTCGCACTCGGGTCCTCGACGATCTTGCCGCCGGCGCCCGCGACGAGCGCGTTGATCCACACGGCGTAGCCCTCGTAGAGCTTGCCCTGGACGCCGACGTTCGTCTTCGTCTTCTTCGCGGCGTCGATGACCTGGTCCCAGGTCACCGGCTTGCTCATGTCGAGACCGGCCTTCTGCGCCGTCGACTTCTTGTACCAGAGCAGCTGCGTGTTCGCCCAGAACGGCACGGACGTCAGCTTGCCCTGGTACATCGAGGCGTCGATGGAGCTCTGGACGCGGTCCTCCGTGAAGTTCTTCTGCATCGACTCCGGCACGGGCGCGAGGTAGCCCGCAGCAGCGAACTCGGTGACGAACGCCGGGTCGGTGCTCATGAGGTCCATCGAGCTGTCGCCCGCGGCGAGGCGACGCAGCAGCTGCGTGCGTTGGTCGGAGGCCGAGTTCGGCAGCAGCTCGACCTTGATCTTGTACTTGCCGCCGGAGGCCTTCGTGCAGTTCGCGGCGAGTGCGGCCTGGCCACCCTTGGAGGCGTCGGAGTTGCCGACGTCCGGGTTGATGTACCAGGTCAGCGTGGGCGTGCCGCCCCCGCTGTCGCCACCGCACCCGGCGAGCGCGGTCGTCGCGAGCATCGCCATCGATGCTGCGGCAGCCACTCGCCTGCGTGACTTGGATGTGTTCATGAACACCGCTCCATCCTTGTTAATCGACAACTCATCATCCATGCACGCTGTGATGGACGCCATACCCGCACCGCCATGGAGACCAAACGGTTATTGAGCCGTTACACGGTCGCGCGATCAGGGGTGCTACTTTCCCCCTCCCCTCCTGCGATCTGCGTCCACATCTGCGATTCTCGTCCGCATTCACACCCCACCCCCGCATGCCCTGACGGCGGCGCCGCAGGCTCGTCGGGCCGCAGCCGCGTCGCGCTCCGATAGTCTCCACGCATGGCTGATTTCGCGTACTCCGACCTGCTGCCCACCGGCGAGGACACGACCACCTACCGCAAGCTGACGAGCGACGGGGTGCGCACGCTCGAGGGCCCCGGCGGGCGCACCTTCCTCGAGGTCGACCCCTCGGCCCTGGAGACGTTGTCGGCCACCGCGATGCACGACATCGCGCACTACCTGCGTACGTCTCACCTCGCGCAGCTGCGCAAGATCCTCGACGACCCCGAGGCGAGCAACAACGACAAGTTCGTCGCGCTCGACCTGCTCAAGAACGCGAACATCGCGGCGGCGGGCGTCCTGCCGATGTGTCAGGACACGGGCACGGCGATCGTCATGGGCAAGAAGGGTTCGCAGGTGCTCGTCGCGCGTGACGAGCACGACCCCGCGCCCGACGAGGCGTCGCTCGCGAAGGGCGTCTACGACGCGTACACGAAGCTCAATCTGCGCTACAGCCAGATGGCGCCGCTGACGATGTGGGACGAGAAGAACACCGGCTCGAACCTGCCCGCGCAGATCGAGATCTACGCCGACAGCCAGCCGGGCCACGAGACCATCTACAAGTTCCTCTTCATGGCCAAGGGCGGCGGCAGCGCCAACAAGTCGTTCCTGTACCAGGAGACGAAGGCGATCCTCAACCCCAAGCGCATGCTCGAGTTCCTCGACGAGAAGTTGCGCAGCCTCGGCACCGCCGCGTGCCCGCCGTACCACCTCGCCGTCGTCATCGGTGGCACGAGCGCCGAGTTCGCGCTCAAGACGGCGAAGTACGCGAGCGCCAAGTACCTCGACGAGCTGCCGACGTCCGGTGACGCCGCCACCGGCCACGGCTTCCGCGACCCGGAGCTCGAGGAGCAGATCCTCGAACTGACGCGCAACTTCGGCATCGGCGCGCAGTTCGGTGGCAAGTACTTCTGTCACGACGTGCGCGTCGTCCGCCTCCCGCGCCACGGCGCGTCGCTGCCCGTCGCGATCGCCGTCAGCTGCTCGGCCGACCGTCAGGTGCTCGGCAAGATCACGCCCGAGGGCGTGTTCATCGAGCAGCTCGAGACCGACCCGGCGCAGTTCCTGCCCGACGTCACCGAGGCGCACCTCATCGAGAGCGGCGACGAGGCAGTCGGCGCGGGCTCGACCGGCAAGGGCGCCGCCGTCGACATCGACCTGAGCCGCCCGATGGACGAGATCCGCGCCGAGCTGAGCAAGCATCCCGTCAAGACCCGCCTGTCGCTGACGGGGACGCTCGTCGTCGCGCGCGACATCGCGCACGCGAAGATCAAGGAGCGTCTCGACGCCGGCGAGGAGATGCCGCAGTACCTCAAGGACCACCCGGTCTACTACGCGGGCCCGGCGAAGACGCCGGAGGGCATGGCGTCCGGTTCGTTCGGGCCGACGACGGCCGGGCGCATGGATTCGTACGTCAAGCAGTTCCAGGCCGCCGGCGGCTCGATGGTCATGCTCGCCAAGGGCAACCGCAGCGCCCAGGTGACGGAGGCCTGCCAGGAGTACGGCGGGTTCTACCTCGGCTCGATCGGCGGCCCGGCCGCGCGTCTCGCCCTCGACTGCATCAAGAAGGTCGAGGTGCTCGAATACCCTGAGCTCGGCATGGAGGCCGTGTGGAAGATCGAGGTCGAGAACTTCCCCGCGTTCATCGTCGTCGACGACAAGGGCAACGACTTCTTCGCCGCCACGGCGAAGCCGACCGCCATGACCATCACCACCCGCCCCAAACTGACGTGAGGATCTGACCATGAGTGAAAACGCCCCCCTGAGCGCGACCTCCGCAGACGCGAGCGCCACAGGCCCGTTCGCCGACCTGCTCGACGCCAACCGCGAGTTCGCCGAGGACTTCGCCTTCGGCGGGTTCGACGGCATCGCGCGCGCCGGCGTCGCCATCGTCACCTGCATGGACTCGCGCATCGACCCGCTGCGCATGCTCGGGCTCTCGCAAGGCGACGCGAAGATCTTCCGCAACCCGGGCGGACGCGTCACGCCCGCCGCGCTCGAGGCGCTCGTCCTCGGCGTCTACCTTCTCGGCGTGAAGCGCATCCTCGTCGTGCCCCACACGAGGTGCGCGATGACGAAGAACTCCGAGCAGGAGCTGCGCGAGAAGATCACCGAACTGTCCGGCCAGGACGCCTCGTGGCAGGGCTTCCACGTCGTCGCCGACCAGGAGGTCGCGCTCAAGCAGGACGTCGCCGCCGTGCGCAGCCACCCCCTCATCGGTGACGACGTCGCCGTCGGCGGGTTCATCTACGACGTCGACTCCGGGCTGATGAAGCAGCTCGTCTGACATCTTGCTCGACATGATCTGGGCCCGCGCCGCGTCGGCGCGGGCCCACTCACATTCAGCCCGAGGCATGCAAACTCGGGACGTTCGCCCCTCCCGCGCCCCCACCCCCAGGGCTATCGTCGACGGTGAATCGAGGCACTCATCCGATCCTCGCCGACGAAATGAGCTGACATGCCCAAGCCCGCCGTTCGCGTCGCCGTCAGCGGAGCCGCCGGCGCCATCGGTTACAGCCTCCCCTTCCGCATCGCCGCGGGTGAACTGCTCGGCCCCGACCAGCCCGTCGAGCTGCGCCTGCTCGAGGTCGACGAAGCGCTCGGCAAGCTGGAGGGCACCGTCATGGAGCTGCAGGACTGCGCGTTCCCGCTGCTCGCGGGCATGGAGACCGGCTCCGACGCGCGCCGCATGTTCGACGGCGTCAGTCACGCGCTGCTCGTCGGCGCGAAGCCGCGCGGGCCGGGCATGGAGCGCGGCGACCTGCTCGAGGTCAACGGCCGCATCTTCGGCCCGCAGGGAGAGGCGCTCAACGACGCTGCCGCCGATGACGTGCAGGTCACCGTCACCGGCAACCCGGCGAACACGAACTGCCTCATCGCGATGCATGCGGCACGTGACATCCCGAACGAACGCTTCAGCGCGCTGACGCGCCTCGACCAGAACCGCGCCGTCGCGCAGCTCGCCACGAAGACGGGTGCGAGCGTCACCGACATCCACGACGTCATCATCTGGGGCAACCACAGCGCGACGCAGTACCCGGACGTCACGCACGCGACGATCCACGGCCGTGCCGCGCGCCTCGAGGTGGGCGATGACGCCTGGCTCAACGACGTCTTCATCCGACGGTCGCGAAGCGCGGCGCCGCGATCATCGACGCCCGAGGCGCGTCGTCAGCGGCGAGCGCCGCGAGCGCGACGATCGATCACGCCCGCGACTGGGCTCTCGGCACCGGCCGGATCGTCTCCATGGCCGTGCCGTCGGACGGCTCCTACGGCGTGCCCGAGGGGCTCGTGTCGAGCTTCCCCGTCACCGTCACAGAGCGCGCCTGGCGGATCGTTCCCGATCTCACGATCGACGAGTTCAGCCGCGCCCGCATCGACGCGAGCGTCGCCGAGCTCGAGAGCGAGCGCGACGCCGTCCGCGCACTCGGGCTCATCTGAGCCCAGCGACTCGCGGCGGCGCGTCAGGAGACCAGGGGGTTCCTGACGCGCCGACGTGCATCCCACGAACAGTACGACCGGGGCCGTCTGACGTAGCCGGCACGACTGGTGAACCGCAGGACGTCACAGCGTCATGACGAGCTACCGACGAACCTCACCATCCGGTCGAACGCCTCGTCGAGCTCATCGCTCGCGACAGCGAGGCTCATCCGCATGAACCGGTGCCCGTCGACGGGGTCGAAGTCGATCCCGGGGGTGATGGCGACGCCCGTCGCGGCGAGCACGTCGGCGCACCAGCGCGCGGAGTCGTCGGTGAGGTGCGCGACGTCGCACCAGGCGTAGAACGCGCCGTCCGGTGGCGCGTAGGTCGTCACCCCGATCTCGGGAAGGCGCCGCTGCACCAACTCACGATTGCGCCGGTACGTCTCGACGTGCTCCTCCAGCTCACCGCGTGCCGCCTCGCCGAGGGCCGCGAGCGCCGCATGCTGTGACACGGCCGGCGGGCAGATCGTGAGATTCGAGGCGAGGATGGCGACGCGTCGGCGCAGGTGCGCGGGCACGAGCATCCACCCGACGCGCCAACCCGTCATCGAGAAGAACTTCGACACCGAACCGATGACGGCGCCCTGGCGCGACGTCTGCCACGCGCTCGACGTCGCGCGCCCGAACGAGATGCCGTGGTAGATCTCGTCGCTGACGAGCAGCACGCCGTGCGCGTCGCACCAGCGCGCGATGGCTGCGAGTTCGTCCGCGTCGATGATCGTGCCCGTCGGGTTGGCGGGGCTCGCGACGACGAGCCCCTTCGGCGCGGCGCCGCGCGCGACACGTTCCGCCTCGAGCATCGCGACGGTGGGTTGGTAGCGCACCTCGGCGCCGCACGCGAGCTCCACGACGGACGTCCCCAGCGCCCGCAGCGTATTGCGGTAGGCGGGGTAGCCCGGGCGGGTCATCCACACCTCGTCGCCGCCGTCGAACGCAGCGAGGAACAGCAGCGTGAACGCGCCCGACGACCCGGTCGTGACGACGACGTCGTCAGCACTCACGTCGTCGACGCCGAGGTCGCGGTGATACGCGGCGATCGCCTCACGCAGCGGCCGGATGCCGACCGTCTCGGTGTACCCGAGCGCATCGGCCTCGATCGCCGCGACGGCCGCCTCCCGGGCTGCGCGCGGCGCGCCCGTCGAGGGCTGGCCGGCGCACAGGCTGATGACGTCGGCGTGCGTAAGCTGACGTTCCGCTGCCGCGGCGAGCACCTCCATGACGTGGAACGGCTCGACGTCGCTGCGTCGACTCGGCTGGGCGGCTGGCAGGCTCATGCCTGCCACTGTGACACACCCCGCACGCGTGACGGCCGTCGGCGCTGTCCGTCAGCTCCCGTCGACAGCTCGTCGGGCCACCACACGACTGGGAGGCACACGACTGCGCCCAGATGCACCCGGGTGCATCTGGGCGCAGGACGAAAGCGCGCAGCCGGCAGATCAGTCGATCGACAGCTCGCGCTTGACGACGTCGGCGAGGTGCGTCGCGACGGCCTGCGCGCGTTCGGCGGTGTCGGCCTCGACCATGACGCGCACGACCGGTTCGGTGCCCGACTTGCGCAGCAGCACGCGCCCGGCGCCGGCGAGGTCGCTCTCGGCGGCGCGCACGGCGGCCTGCACGCCGTCGTGCGAATCGACGGCCGACTTGTCGACGCCCTTGACGTTGATGAGCTTCTGCGGCATCCGCTGCATGACGGCGCCGAGCTGGGCGAGCGAGCGCCCACTCGAGGCAGCGCGGGCAGCGAGGAGCAGGCCCGTGAGCACGCCGTCACCGGTCGTGCCGTGGTCGAGTGCGATGACGTGCCCGGACTGCTCGCCCCCGAGCGAGTACGACCCGCGGCGCATCTCCTCGAGCACGTAGCGGTCGCCGACACCGGTCTGCTTGACGTTGATGCCCTCGCGCTCCATCGCCTTGATCATGCCGAGGTTGCTCATGACCGTCGCGACGAGCGTGTCCTCGGCGAGCACGCCGCGCTCCTTGAGGTCGAGCGCGAGGATCGCCATGATCTGGTCGCCGTCGACCACCTCACCCGTTCCGTCGACGGCGAGGCAGCGGTCCGCGTCACCGTCGAAGGCCACACCGAAGTCGGCTCCATTCGCGACGACCGCTTCCTGCAGCTTCTCCAGGTGCGTCGAGCCGTAGCCGTCGTTGATGTTGAGCCCGTCCGGCGTCGCACCGATGACGACGACGTCCGCGCCCGCGCGGCGGAACACCTCGGGCCCGACGACGGAGGCCGCGCCGTGCGCGCAGTCGACGACGATCTTGAGGCCCTCGAGGCGGTGCGGAAGCGCGCCGAGCAGGTGACCGATGTACTTCTCACCGCCCTCGGCGTAGGGATGCACACGACCGACCGACGCACCCGTCGGACGCTCGTACTCCTCATGCAGGTGCGCCTCGATCGCGTCCTCGAGCGCGTCGGGCAGCTTGTGGCCGCCGCGGCTGAAGAACTTGATGCCGTTGTCGGGCATCGCGTTGTGCGAGGCCGACAGCATCGCGCCGAGGTCGGCGTTCATCGTCGCCGTCAGGTAGGCGATGGCCGGCGTCGGCAGCACGCCCGCGTCGTAGACGTCGACGCCCGCGCTCGCGAGCCCGGCGACGGTGGCCGCACCGAGGAACTCCCCCGACGCGCGCGGGTCGCGTCCGACGACGGCGACAGGACGCTCGTGATCGGCCGAGACCTCCCCGGCCTCGACGAGTACCCGTGCTGCTGCGACGGACAGCCCGAGTGCGAGCTCTGCCGTGACGTCCTGGTTGGCGACGCCACGCACACCGTCAGTGCCGAACATGCGGCCCATGTGCCCCTCCTGAGGTCTTCGGAATCTCTCTCCACAATACGCGGCGGTACGCGAATCGCTCCGCACCCGGCGCGTGGGCCGGATACGGAGCGATTCGAGCAGTGCAGCGCGTGGATCAGCGCTTGCTGAACTGCGACGCCTTGCGGGCCTTCTTGAGACCGGCCTTCTTGCGCTCCGGAACGCGTGCGTCACGCGTGAGGAAGCCGGCCTTCTTGAGGATCGGACGGTTCAGCTCTTCGTCGACGCCGTTCAGCGAACGGGCGACGCCGAGGCGAACGGCACCGGCCTGGCCCGAGGGGCCACCGCCGTGCACGCGCACGAGGACGTCGTACGCACCGTCCAGCTCGAGCACCGTGAGGGGCTCGTTGACGATCTGCTGGTGCACCTTGTTCGGGAAGTACTCCTCGAGGGTGCGGCCGTTGATCTTCCACTCGCCCGTACCGGGGACGATGCGGACGCGGGCGATGGCCTGCTTGCGGCGGCCGGTCGCGGCGCCGGGCGCGGAAGCGGACGGGCGACGAACCTCGCCGTTCTCGCCGACGGGGCCGGTCGACTCGCTCGTGTATTCGGTCAGCTGCGGCTCGTCCGTCTCGAGGACGTCGAGCTCAACGTTCTGGTCTGCCACGGTTCTCCTAAGAATTCAGCAGCGCGCGCGATTACTGCGCGACCTGGGTGATCTCGAACGGCTTGGGCTGCTGCGCGGCGTGCGGGTGCTCGGCACCGCGGTACACCTTGAGCTTGGCGATCTGGGCGCGGCCCAGCTTCGTCTTGGGCAGCATGCCTCGGACGGCCTTCTCGACGGCCTTCTCCGGGTCCTTCGCCATGAGCTCCGTGTAGGAGGTCGAGGTCAGACCGCCGGGGAAGCCCGAGTGACGGTAGGCCTTCTTCTTCTCGAGCTTGGCGCCGGTGAGGGCGACCTTGTCGGCGTTGATGATGATGACGAAGTCACCGGTGTCGATGTGCGGCGCAAACGTGGGCTTGTGCTTGCCACGCAGCAGCGATGCAGTCTGGGACGCGAGGCGACCCAGAACGACGTCGGTGGCGTCGATGACGTGCCAGGTGCGGTCAGCCTGAGCCGACTCCTGGTTGGGGGTGAACGTACGCACGGTCGTTCCCTTCGTTCTGTCGTTGACGATGGGCGGCCACTTCGTGCGCGCTCACCGCCCGGGCGACAGCCCGCATGCGACCAGCTGCGACGAAGCAACAGTCATCCAGTCTACGGCAGATGCACACCCGGTCGAAATCGTGCAGTCATGACGTATCCCCTTGCGCCGCAATGTCTTTCACGGATCGCCACACCCGTCGATCGACGCGCTCCGGGTCGATCGCACAACTATTGTGCAAAATGGACGCCTCCGTCGTCGCGCCATCGACTCCGGTAGCCTCACGCCATGAACACGGCCGCGGGCAGCGACCCCTACCGCGTCATCGCCCATCCGATGCGTTCGCGCATCCTCGCGCACCTGCGTCTGCACGGCGGTTCGACGTCTGCCGAACTGGCCCGAGCCCTCGGCACGCACACCGGGGCGACGAGCTACCACGTGCGCGTGCTCGAGAGCGCAGGCCTGGTCGAAGACACCGGGCTCGGCAACGCGAAAACGCGCGTCTGGGCTCTCGTCGACGAATCGGACGACACCGATGACGCGAACGCCGGTGATGCCCTCGAGTTCCTCGACGACGCCGACGCCGAAGACGCGCGCTGGCTCGAGCACGACTTCATCACGCACGTCAGTGAGCGCGCCCACGCCTGGGTCGACGAGCAGGACGCCTGGCCCTACGTGTGGCAGGACGAGTGCCGCGCGTTCGACTCCCCCGTCCTCGTGAGCGAGGAGCAGATGAGCGCTCTGCGCTCCGAGATGGAGGCGCTTCTTGCGCGGTATCGCCGAGCCGGCGCAGGCACCCCGGGTGCGCGACGGGTCGCCGTCACCGTCGTCCCGCTGCCGTTGCCGAACGTCACGTGAGCACCGGCCCAGGCGAGCTCCATGACCGGCCGATGAATTCGAGCGAACGGGCCGAATCCACGCGTCCTGACACTCGCGTCCGGCCACTCCGCTCGTATTCGCCGCGCTGACGTCGAGCCAGCGGTCGCGACGCGGTCAGGTTGCCCCATCGAGGTCAGCCGCCGAACGCATGACGCGCGACGCCGCATCGCGCGCCGCGAACTGATCGGGGCTCGGGTAGCTGACCTCCTCGAGGCACAGCCCGTGCGGCGGCATGACGACGACGCCCGGGTCGCGTCGCCCCGCCGTCAGCAACTGCGCGGGCCAGTCGATCGGGCGACGCCCCTCCCCCACCGGCACGACGCCGCCGATGAGGGCCCGCACCATCGAGTGGCAGAACGCGTCGGCCTCCAACCGCGCGGTGAGCACGCCGTCCGCCTCGCGCGTCCACGCGTAGTCGAGCAGCGTGCGGATCGTCGTCGCACCCTCGCGGGGCTTGCAGTAGGCCGCGAAGTCGTGCAACCCGACGAGCAGGGCCGACGCGGCGTTCATCGCGTCGACGTCCAGGTTTCGTTTGACGACGACGGTGTCGCGCCGACGAAGCGGGTCGAGGCGCGCCGCATCGTCGAGCAGGCGATAGCTGTAGCGGCGCTTCAGCGCCGAGAAGCGAGCATCGAAACTTGCGGGCTGCTCACTGGCGGCCTTGACGACGACGTCCCCCGCCAGGACGCCGTTGAGGCGCGTGACGA
The DNA here is from genome assembly GCF_001556795.1 of Dermacoccus sp. CCH2-D9. Lineage (NCBI taxonomy): Bacteria > Bacillati > Actinomycetota > Actinomycetes > Micrococcales > Dermacoccaceae > Dermacoccus > Dermacoccus sp. CCH2-D9. The sequence goes on along the minus strand of NZ_LSJT01000146.1, from coordinate 84,924 downwards.
GCGCCTGCGCGGGCGCACGCTCGCTTCGCCCCGGCAGCGCAGCCCACGCGTCGGCGTCGATGTCGCCGTGGCACACCCCACCGCGCGCGTGGACGCCGGCGTCGGTGCGCCCGGCCACCGTCAGCCGGACGTCGTCGCGGCGCAGGACGCGCGTGAGCGCACCCGTCAGTTCTCCCTCGACAGTGCGACGTCCGGGCTGGCGGGCCCACCCCGAGAAGTCGGTGCCGTCGTAGGCGAAGTCGATCCTGAAACGCATGCCGCCCAACCTATCCCGCGAACTCGACCACGGACGCGACGATGCCCGCCTCCCCCGAGGGGGGAAGCGGGCATCGTGCGTGACAGGTCGATCAGGCGTCGCCGTCAGCCTTCGAGGCACCGCCGGACGTCTCCGTCGCGGCAGGGGTCACGGGCGTGACGTCCGCTGCCGGAGCGGCCGCAGCGTCTTCCTTGACCGCGCGCTTCGTGGCGGCCTCGGCCTCCTTGACCGTCGACTGCTTCGCGGAGTAGGCCTCGCGAACCAGTTCGATGACGACCATGGGGGCGTTGTCGCCCTTGCGCGGCGCGATCTTGGTGATGCGCGTGTAGCCGCCGGGACGCTCGGCCATGTCGGGTGCGATCTCCGTGAAGAGACGGTGCACGGCCGACTTGTCCGAGATCTTGCGCATCACGCGTCGACGCGAGGCGAGGTCGCCGCGCTTGCCGAACGAGATGAGGCGCTCGGCGTACGGACGCAGGCGCTTGGCCTTCGCCTCCGTCGTCGTGACGCGGTCGTGGGTGAACAGCTGAGTGGCCATGTTGGCCATGATCAGCCGCTCGTGCGACGGGCTGCCGCCGACGCGGGCGCCCTTCGTGGGGGTAGGCATGTTTTCTCCTTGGTCTACCGGTCAGCTGCGAGAATGCTCAACTCAGCGAGCAGGCTCACCGCTGTACCGAAAAGCTGCTCAGTACTGCTCGTCCTCGGCGAGGTCCGCGCCGTCGGCGTCCTCGTCGTAGCGGTCGGCGATGACGCTGGCGTCGAACCCGGGCGGGCTGTCCTTCAGCTGAAGGCCCATGTCGCGCAGCTTGTCGGCGACCTCGTGGATCGACTTCGAACCGAAGTTGCGAATGTCGAGCAGGTCGGCCTCGCTGCGGGACACGAGTTCACCCACGGTGTGGATGCCCTCGCGCTTGAGGCAGTTGTAGGAGCGGACGGTGAGGTCGAGGTCCTCGATCGGCAGAGCGAGGTCCTCGGCGAGCGCTGCGTCGGTCGGGGACGGACCCATGTCGATGCCCTCGGCCTCGACGTTGAGCTCACGCGCGAGACCGAACAGCTCGACGAGCGTGGAGCCGGCCGAAGCCATGGCGTCACGCGGGGCCATCGAGTTCTTCGTCTCGACGTCGACGATGAGCTTGTCGAAGTCGGTGCGCTGCTCGACACGCGTGGCCTCGACCTTGTAGGTCACGGCCAGCACCGGCGAGTAGATGGAGTCGACCGGGATGCGGCCGATCTCCTGCTCCGCCGACTTGTTCAGCGCCGCCGAGACGTAGCCGCGGCCGCGCTCGACCGTCAGCTCCATCTCGATGCTGCCCTTGTCGTTCAGCGTCGCGATCTCGAGGTCGGGGTTGTGCACCTCGACACCGGCCGGGGGCGCGATGTCAGCAGCGGTGACGACACCCGCGCCCTGCTTGCGCAGGTACATCACGACGGGCTCGTCGTGCTCCGAGGAGACGACCAGACCCTTGATGTTGAGGATGACCTCGGTGACGTCTTCCTTGACGCCGGGGATCGTCGAGAACTCGTGCTGGACGCCGTCGATGCGGATGCTGGTGACGGCGGCACCCGGGATGCTCGAGAGCAGGGTGCGGCGGAGCGAGTTGCCGAGCGTGTAGCCGAAACCCGGCTCCAGGGGCTCGATGACGAACCGCGAACGGCTCTCGGAAACCACGTCCTCGGAGAGCGTGGGGCGCTGTGCGATGAGCACTCTCTTTGTCCTTTCCTACGGCGACCACTATTTGACGCCGGGTGAACGAGCAGGAATCGAGTCCTGCGCCGGTGCGAGCTCTGTCTCTCGGACCGGCAGGTGGAAGGTGGCGCCTCACGCGGCGCGAAGCGCCACCTTCCGATGCGAAGCTCGGATCAGTTCTTCGAGTAGAGCTCGACGATGAGCTGCTCGGTGAGCTGGCTGTCGATCTGCTCGCGCGTCGGGAGCTGGTGGATCAGCACCTGCAGCGTGCCCGGGACGACGTGCAGCCACGCCGGAACGGGACGCTCGCCGAACGTCTCGCGAGCGAGCTGGATCGGGAACGCCTCGCGCGACTTCTCACGGACCGTGATGATGTCGTACTGCTCGACGCGGTAGGACGGGACGTCGACGCGCACGCCGTTGACCTCGAAGTGACCGTGCGTGACGAGCTGGCGAGCAGCGCGACGCGTGCGGGCGAGGCCGGCGCGGTAGATGACGTTGTCGAGGCGGGACTCGAGGATGATGAGCAGGTTCTCACCGGTCTTGCCGGGGCGGCGCGCCGCCTCCTTGTAGTACCGGACGAACTGCTTCTCCATGACGCCGTAGGTGAAGCGGGCCTTCTGCTTCTCCTGCAGCTGGTGGAGGTACTCCTTCTCCTGGATTCGACCGCGGCCGTGCTGGCCGGGCGGGAAGGGGCGCATCTCGAAGTTCTTGTCACCACCGACGAGGTCGGTCTTGAGTCGACGCGACTTCTTGGTGATCGGGCCGGTGTAACGGGCCATGTGGGGTGTCTCCTAGTTCGTCTTCGTTCGCGGTGTCTGGGTGATCAGACGCGGCGACGCTTGGGCGGGCGGACGCCGTTGTGCGGCGTGGGCGTGACATCGCTGATCGCGCCGACCTCGAGGCCGGTCGCGGTGAGCGAGCGGATGGCGGTCTCACGACCGGAACCCGGGCCCTTGACGAAGACGTCGACCTTGCGCATGCCGTGGTCCATGGCACGACGCGCAGCGGCCTCGGCGGCCATCTGCGCTGCGTAGGGGGTCGACTTGCGGGAGCCCTTGAAGCCGACCTGGCCGGCGGACGCCCACGAGATCACGGCACCGGTGGGGTCCGTGATGGAAACGATGGTGTTGTTGAACGTGCTCTTGATGTGGGCCTGGCCCGCAGCAACGTTCTTCTTCTCCTTGCGGCGCACCTTCTTGGCGCCCGCGGCCATACGGCTCTTGGGAGGCATAGTTCGAATCTCCTGTTTCGACGCTCAGTTGAGGAAGTAGTCGTGATCAGCCGAAGCTGCTCGACTCACTTGGCCTTCTTCTTGCCGGCCACGGTGCGCTTCGGGCCCTTGCGGGTACGAGCGTTCGTCTTGGTGCGCTGACCGTGCACGGGCAGGCCACGGCGGTGGCGCAGACCCTCGTAGCTTCCGATCTCCACCTTGCGGCGGATGTCGGCGGCGATCTCACGGCGCAGGTCACCTTCGAGGCGGAAGCTTGCCTCGAGGTGGTCACGCAGCTTGACGAGTTCTTCCTCGGTGAGGTCGCGGACGCGCGTGTCCGGGTTGACGCCGGTCGCGGCCAGCGTCTCCTGGGCACGGGTACGCCCGACGCCGAAGATGTAGGTGAGGCCGACCTCGACGCGCTTCTCGCGCGGCAGGTCGACACCGATGAGACGTGCCATGTGTTCTCCTGATCATGAGCGGAGGTCTGGGGCAGCACCGTTCCCGCTATGGCGTGAGCCTCGATGCTCGTGATGAGCGGTGGGACTCGCGGGTCCTCGGCCTCCGCGCCGAGGGTGACGTCCACTGGCGTGTCTCTGGATCAGATCGCTCTGAGAGATCTCGACGATTCATCCTGTCGGATCCTCGTCAGAGCCCAGTGGGGCCGGGTGCTGCAGTTTCATGTGTTGCGTCCTGGTGAAGACGCTGTGAGCTGGTGCTCGGTGGATCAGCCCTGGCGCTGCTTGTGGCGCAGGTTCTCGCAGATCACCATGACTCGGCCGTTGCGGCGAATCACCTTGCACTTGTCACAGATCTTCTTGACGCTCGGCTGAACCTTCATCTGCCTGCTGTCTTGTCGATCGCGCTCTCGACACACCGACACGCTGCGACCATGCGGACGCAGCGCGGGGAGCGAGAACTGGGTTGAATCAGCGGTAACGGAAGACGATACGGCCGCGGGTCAGGTCATAGGGCGAGAGCTCGACGACGACCCGGTCCTCGGGGAGGATCCGGATGTAGTGCTGACGCATCTTGCCCGAGATGTGAGCGAGAACCTTGTGACCGTTCGTGAGCTCGACCCGGAACATCGCGTTCGGGAGAGCCTCGACGATCGTGCCCTCGATCTCGATGACACCGTCCTTCTTGGCCATAGCCTCCGCATTTCGCTGCACGAAACCGTCCCGGATGGACGGAATCTGTTGGCCGGCCTACCCGGTCGCGTGACGCTGAGCGCCACATACCACGACAGACCGTCCCTCAGTCTACGAGACGCGCTCGGCTTCCCCAAATCGCCTCGACCCGCCTCCGTTCCGATGAGAGGGGCTCGAGCGTTGGGGGACCCGGACGGCGTCGCGTCCGCGTGGGCCCTCAGTCGTCCAGGCCGCCGTACAACCCGAGCGGCTCGAGACGCGAACGTCCGCCGTCCTGCGCCGTCAGCACCCACAGGCCCTTCTCCGTCACCGCCACGGTGTGCTCGAAATGCGCGGCGAGGGAGCCGTCGTCGGTCTTGACGGTCCAGCCATCGTCGAGCTCATGCGTCTCGTACGTGCCGAGCGTGACCATCGGCTCGACGGCGACGACGAGACCAGGCTTCACCTTGGGGAGCCGCTCGTTGACGTACTCGTTGTAGACCGTTGGATCTTGGTGCAACTCACGACCCACACCGTGGCCCGTGTAGCCGTCGACGATCTCGAAGCTGGGCATCTCCGGCGGCAACCCTGCGAGGCGCTCCGGAGCGTTGAACTCCTCGAGCAGGTCTTGTACGCCCTCACCGACGTCGTTGAGGCGCTCGCCCACCTGAAGCGCCTCGATGCCGGCCCACATCGACGCCTCGGTCGCGAGCACGAGAGCGCGGCGCGGGTCGCCCTGCGCCCACGCCACGACACCCTCTCGTCTGATCGCCGGCTCATCACCCGCGTGACGCGCCGCCACGCGCGGCGCCGAGCTCGCGTCGTCCCTCGCCGCCCCGACGACGAACGTCAACGCCGAGTCGCCGTGCCACCCGTCGACGATCGCTCCGCAGTCGAGCGAGACGACGTCGCCGTCTTGCAGCACGCGCTCCCCCGGGATGCCATGGACCACCTCGTCGTTGACGGAGATGCACAGCGTCGCCGGAAAGCCGTTGTACCCGAGGAACGACGGCGTCGCACCGCGTTCGAGCATGTGGGCGTGGGCGATGGCGTCGACGTCCTTCGTCGTCATGCCCGCGCGCGTTCCGAGTGCCGACGCGCGAAGCGCCGAGCCGGTCACGAGACCGGCCCGGCGCATCGCGCGGATGTCGTCACTCGACTTGAGATCCAGTCGGGTGCGTCCGAACATCAGTTCTTCGCCGCGACCTCGTCGAGTGCCGCGCCGATCCGCGCCTCGACCTCGTCGATCGAGCCCATGCCGTCGACCTGGACGAGGAGGCCACGCTCGGTGTAGGCGGCGGCCAGCGGCGCCGTCTCGCGCACGTAGAGCTCCTGACGCTCGCGGATGACCTCTTCGGTGTCGTCCGCACGGCCCGACGTCTCGGCGCGCTTGAGCAGGCGCTGCACGAGCTCCTCGCCATCGACGGTGAGTTCCAGGGCCGCGTCGAGGGCCTGGCCCTTCGCCGCGAGCATCTCCTCGAGCGCGACGACCTGGCCCGCGGTGCGCGGGTATCCGTCGAGCAGGAAGCCGTTCGCGGCGTCCTTCTCGTCGAGGCGGTTCTTGACGATCTCGTTCGTGATCTCGTCCGTCACGTACCCACCGGAGGCCAGGATGTCCTTGACCTTGAGGCCGAGCTCGGTCTCGTTCTTGATGTTGGCGCGGAAGATATCGCCGGTCGAGATGTGCGGGATGCCCCGGCTTTGGGCCAGACGCTCCGCCTGCGTTCCCTTGCCTGCCCCGGGGGGTCCGAGAATGATGAGTCGCATTACCGCAAGAACCCTTCGTAGTTGTGCTGTTGCAGCTTGGAGTCGACCTGCTTGACGGTCTCCAGACCCACGCCGACGAGGATGAGAATGGACGCACCACCGAACGGAACGTTCTGGTTCGCGTCGAAGAGCGCCAGCGCGATCAGGGGTAGCAGCGCGAGGAACGCGATGTAGATCGCGCCGACGGTGGTGATGCGCGTCAGGACGTAGTTGAGGTACTTGGCCGTCGCGGAGCCGGCGCGAACGCCCGGAATGAAGCTGCCGGCCTGCTTGAGGTTGTCCGCCACCTCGTCGGGCTGGTAGGTGATCGACACGTAGAAGAACGTGAAGAACAGGATCAGGACCGTGTAGATCGCCATGTAGACGGGGTGGTCGCCGCGCGCCAGGTAGGTGTTGATCCACTGCGCCCAACCGGGCGGATTCGTCTTGTTCGCCGCGAACTGCGAAACCATGACGGGCAGGGAGAGCAAGGACGTCGCGAAGATGATCGGGATGACGTTGGCCATGTTGACCTTCAGCGGGATGTACGTCGTCGTCCCGCCGTAGGAGCGACGTCCGACCATGCGCTTCGCGTATTGGACGGGGATGCGTCGCTGGCTGTTCTCCACGAAAACGACGGCGGTCGTCACGGCCAAGCACATGATGACCACGGCGATGAAACGCCCCCAGCCCTGGTTGTGGATCGCCCACAGACTCTGGGGCACGCGAGCGGCAACGGCGGTCAGGATGAGCAGCGACATACCGTTGCCGATACCCCGTTCCGTCACCTGCTCACCGAGCCACATGATGAGGCCGGTGCCGGCCGTCAGGGTCAGAATCATGAGCAGGACGGTCGGGATCGAGTCGTCCGTCATGATCGTCGAACACGTGGTCGGGCTACCACCGAGAATCGTCCACGGGCTACGAGCGGCGGTGATGAGCGTCGAACTCTGCAGGAGCGCTAGCGCGATCGCGAGATAGCGGGTGTACTGCGTCATCTTCGCCTGCCCGCTCTGGCCCTCCTTCTTGAGGGTCTCGAAACGCGGGATGACGACCGTCAACAACTGAATGATGATCGACGCGGTGATGTAGGGCATGATGCCGAGCGCGAAGATCGACAGCTGGAGCAGCGCGCCACCTGAGAACAGGTTCGCGAGCCCGAGGAGGCTGTTCGAACCACCGGCCGCGGCCTGACACTTGGCCACGAGATCGAAGCTGATCCCCGGCGTCGGAATGTGCGAACCGAGCCGGAACAACGCCATGATGGCCAGCGTGAACAGGATCTTGTTGCGCAGTTCGGGCGTCCGGAAGGCGCGTCCAAAACTGGTCAGCACAAAAACCTCCTGAGCCGTGACGCGTCACGGCTGAATACGTAAAGGGCTTGCCGGGTGGCCCCGACGACGGCGTCGCACCCGACGCGGGCGACCACCATCAACGAATAGACGATACCCTCCCCCGCGTCCCGACGACGAAAGAACCCCGCCGGGAGCACCACATCGTGGCACCCCGGCGGGGTCCTGTCTCAGACGCGTCACTCAGCGGTGACGGAACCGCCTGCGGCCTCGATCTTGTCCTTGGCCGTGGCCGAGAACTTCTGCGCCGTGACGTTCACCTTGACGGTGATGTCGCCAGTGCCGAGCACCTTGACGGGCTGGCCCTTGCGGACGGCACCCTTCTCCACGAGCGCCGCGACGTCGACGTCGCCGCCCTCGGGGAACAAGGTGGAGATCTTGTCCAGGTTCACGACCTGGTACTCGACCTTGAACGGGTTCTTGAAGCCGCGGAGCTTGGGCAGACGCATGTGCAGCGGCGTCTGACCACCCTCGAAGCGAGCGGGAACCTGGTAGCGAGCCTTCGTACCCTTGGTACCACGACCCGCGGTCTTGCCCTTGGAGCCCTCACCGCGACCCACACGGGTCTTCGCGGTCTTGGCACCCGGGGCGGGACGCAGGTTGTGGATCTTCAGGGCCGACCCGTTGGCCTTGGTGTCAGGCATTTTCAGTCAACCTCCTCGACGGTCACGAGGTGCGCGACCGCGCGGACCATGCCCCGAAACTCGGGGCGGTCCTCCTTGACGACCGTGTGGCCGATGCGCTTGAGGCCCAGCGAACGCAGGGTCTCACGGTGCTGCGGCTTGCCACCGATCTCGGAACGGATCTGGGTCACCTTGAGCTGAGCCATCACGCACCTGCCTTCTCGGCCATCGCGTGCTGCATCGCAGCGGGGACGACGTCGTCGATCGGCAGGCCACGGCGAGCGGCCACGGCCTCCGGACGCTCGAGACCCTGGAGGGCCGCGACCGTCGCGTGGACGATGTTGATCGAGTTGTCGGAGCCCAGGGACTTCGACAGCACGTCGTGGATGCCCGCGCACTCGAGGACGGCGCGCACCGGACCACCGGCGATGACACCGGTACCGGGCGATGCCGGCTTCAGCAGGACGACGCCCGCCGCAGCCTCACCCTGAACGGGGTGCGGGATCGTGCCCTGGATGCGGGGGACGCGGAAGAAGTTCTTCTTCGCCTCCTCGACACCCTTGGCGATGGCCGCGGGAACTTCCTTGGCCTTGCCGTAGCCGACACCGACGGTGCCGTCACCGTCACCGACGACGACGAGGGCGGTGAAGCTGAAGCGACGACCACCCTTGACGACCTTGGCGACACGGTTGATGGTGACGACGTTCTCGACGTACTGGTTGCGCTCTTCCTCGCGACCGCGGCCGCGGCCGCCGTCACGACGACCGCCATCGCGGCGGTTGTCACGCTGGTTGTTGTCGCGCTCGCCGCCCGTCTGGGCGGTACCGGCGCCTCGACGCTGGGGTCCAGCCATCAGACATTCCTCTTCTCGGCGTTGTTCTGGTTGGTCATCACAGGCTCAGGCCACCTTCGCGGGCGCCGTCGGCGATCGCGGCGACGCGGCCGGCGTAGCGGTTGCCGCCACGGTCGAACACGACTGCCTCGATGCCCTGGGCCTTCGCACGCTCGGCCACGAGTTCGCCGACCTTGCGGGCCTTGGCGGACTTGTCACCCTCGAACGTGCGCAGGTCGGCTTCCATGGTGGACGCGGACGCGACGGTCTTGCCGACCGTGTCGTCGACGACCTGGACGAAGACGTGACGGCTGGAACGCGAGACGACCAGGCGCGGGCGAACCGCGGTCCCCGTGACCTTCTTGCGCAGGCGCAGGTGACGACGGCCGCGAGCTGCGGACTTGCTCGTCGAACGCTTGACGATCTTTGCCATGGCTTACTTACCAGCCTTTCCGACCTTGCGGCGGATGTGCTCGCCTTCGTAGCGGACACCCTTCGCCTTGTACGGGTCGGGCTTGCGCAGCTTGCGGATGTTGGCCGAGACCTCACCGACGAGCTGCTTGTCGATACCGGAGACCGAGAAGCGGGTCGGGTTCTCGACCACGAACGTGATGCCCTCGGGGGCCTTCACGAGGATCGGGTGCGAGTAGCCGAGCGCGAACTCGAGGTCGCTGCCCTTCGCCGTCACGCGGTAACCCGTGCCGTGGATCTCGAGCTTCTTGGTGTAGCCGTCGGTGACACCGACGACCATGTTGTTGATCAGGCTCCGCGTCAGTCCGTGACGGGCGCGCGCGTCGCGCTCGTCGTTGGGTCGCGTCACCTCGACGGATCCGTCCTCGCCCTTGGCGACGGTGATCGGCGCGGGAACCGTCAGGTCAAGGCTGCCCTTGGGGCCCTTAACCGTGACGTCCTGGCCGTCGATGGTCACCTCGACACCGGACGGGACAGGAACCGGGAGACGTCCAATACGTGACATCTGTTTCTCCTCCTAATTCCTGATTACCAGACGTAGGCGAGGACTTCCCCGCCAACACCCTTGGCCGCCGCCTGCTTGTCGGTGAGCAGACCGGAGGACGTGGAAAGAATGGCAATGCCGAGGCCACCGAGAACCTTGGGGAGGTTGGTGGACTTGGCGTAGACGCGAAGGCCGGGCTTCGAGACGCGGCGCACTCCGGCGATGGAGCGCTCACGGTTCGGGCCGTACTTCAGGTTGATCGTGAGCGTCTGGCCGACGCGGGCTTCTTCGACGGTCCAGCCGGCGATGTAACCCTCGCGTTCAAGAATCTCAGCGATGTGGGACTTCAGCTTCGAGAACGGCATGGACGTCGAGTCGTGGTGCGCCGAGTTGGCGTTCCGGACTCGCGTCAACATGTCCGCGATCGGGTCGGTCATGGTCATTGGGCTTCTCCGCCCTTCCTCACCGGGGTTTCAACCCGCGTGTGTTGGGTCGACCTACGGTGTAGAACGAACTAATGAAAGTGGTGGGTTCTTACCAGCTGGACTTGGTCACGCCCGGCAGTTCGCCGGCGTGTGCCATCTCGCGCAAGCAGATGCGGCACAGGCCGAACTTGCGGTAGACCGAGTGCGGGCGGCCGCAGCGCTGGCAGCGCGTGTAGCCACGAACCTTGAACTTCGGCTTGGCGTTCGCCTTGTTGATCAGTGCGGTCTTCGCCATCGTCACTTCTCCTTGAACGGGAATCCGAGGGCGCGCAGCAGGGCGCGGCCTTCGTCGTCGTTCGCGGCGGTCGTCACGACGGTGATGTCCATGCCGCGGACGCGGTCGATCTTGTCCTGGTCGATCTCGTGGAACATCGACTGCTCGTTCAGACCGAACGTGTAGTTGCCGTTGCCGTCGAACTGCTTCGGCGACAGGCCGCGGAAGTCGCGGATACGCGGCAGCGCAACCGAAACGAGGCGGTCGAGGAACTCCCACATGCGGTCGCCGCGCAGCGTGACGTGCGCGCCGATCGGCATGCCCTCACGCAGCTTGAACTGGGCGATCGACTTGCGTGCCTTGGTGACAGCCGGCTTCTGGCCGGTGATGGCCTCGAGGTCGCGGATGGCGCCCTCGATCAGCTTGCTGTCCTTCGCGGCGTCGCCGACACCCATGTTGACGACGACCTTGACGACACCCGGAACCTGCATCGCGTTGGCGAAGTTGAACTCGCCCTGCAGCTGGCCCTTGATCTCGTCCTGGTAGCGCGTCTTCAGACGCGGGGTGGTCTTCGTGGTCTCAGACATCACAGGTCCTTACCGGAACGCACGGACACGCGGGTACGCACGGTCTTGGTCTTGCCGTCGCGCTCGACCTGCTCGACGCGGGTGCGCACACGGGTGGGCTTGTTCGTCTCCGGGTCGACGAGGGCCACGTTCGAGACGTGGATCGGCGCCTCGACGACCGTGAGGCCGCCGGTGCCCGCACCGGGCTGACCGGCCTTGACGTGCTTCGTGACGCGGTTGATGCCCTCGACGAGGACACGCTGCGTCTCCGGGAACACGGCGATGACCTTGCCCTGCTTGCCCTTGTCGCCGCCATTCTTCTCGGAACGGCCGCTGATGACCTGGACGAGGTCGTTCTTCTTGATCTTCATCTTGGCCACCATGGTTCAGAGCACCTCCGGGGCAAGCGAAATGATCTTCATGAACTTCTTGTCGCGCAGTTCACGGCCGACGGGGCCGAAGATGCGCGTACCACGCGGGTCGCCGTCACCCTTGAGGATGACTGCCGCGTTCTCGTCGAAGCGGATGTAGGAGCCGTCTGCACGACGGCGCTCCTTCTTGGTGCGAACGATGACGGCCTTGACGACGTCACCCTTCTTGACATTGCCACCGGGGATGGCGTCCTTGACGGTGGCCACGATGGTGTCACCGATGCCGGCGTACCGGCGGCCAGAACCGCCGAGCACGCGGATGCACAGGATCTCCTTGGCACCGGTGTTGTCGGCGACACGAAGTCGCGACTCCTGCTGAATCACAGTTTCTACTCCTGTCGTCTCACTGGTTCTCGCCCGATCTGAGCGAGCCTTGCGGAACGTTTAATGGTCTCACACCGATCGGCGCACGCGAAAACCGGGAGAGTCCCCCGCGCCGGTGGGGCGACGACGAGATCGCCGCCCCACCGATGACGGGCGTGGACTTCCCGGCTACGCGCGTGCCTCGCGGCTTACTTGGCGCGCTCGAGGATCTCGACGACGCGCCAACGCTTCGTTGCCGAGAGCGGGCGGGTCTCCATGATGAGAACGCGGTCGCCGATGCCGGCGCTGTTGTTCTCGTCGTGGGCCTTCACCTTGCTGCTGCGGCGCATGACCTTGCCGTACAGGGCGTGCTTGACGCGGTCCTCGACCTCGACGACGACGGTCTTGTCCATCTTGTCGCTGACGACGTAACCCTGACGCGTCTTGCGGTAGTTGCGCTCTGCCTGCTCGGTCACAGCGGTCTCCTGCTTGTCAGTCATGGTCAGCCAACCTTCTCATCACGGCCGATGTTGAGCTCGCGCTCACGCATCTCCGTGTAGATGCGCGCGATGTCCGTGCGAACGGAACGCAGACGGGCCGAGCTCTCGAGCTGGCCGGTGGCCGACTGGAAGCGCAGGTTGAAGAGTTCCTTCTTCGCCTCTGCGAGCTTCTGCGTCAGCACCTCGTCCGTCATCTCGCGCAGTGCCTTCGGCTGCAGGTCTTCCGAACCCTTGGCCATCAGATGTCACCACCTTCACGCGCGACGAAGCGGCACTTCATCGGCAGCTTGTGCATCGCGAGACGCATGGCCTCGCGCGCAACCTCTTCGGACACACCGTTGACCTCGAACATGACGCGGCCCGGCTTGACGTTGGCGACCCACCACTCCGGCGAACCCTTACCGGAACCCATGCGGGTCTCGGCGGGCTTCTTCGTCAGCGGACGGTCCGGGTAGATGTTGATCCACACCTTTCCGCCACGCTTCATGTAGCGGGTCATCGCGATACGAGCGGACTCGATCTGACGGTTCGTGACGTAAGCCGGCTCGAGAGCCTGGATGCCGTAGTCACCGAACGTGACCTGCGTGCCGCCCTTGGCGGTGCCGCTGCGCTTCGGGTGGTGCTGCTTGCGGTGCTTCACTCGACGGGGAATGAGCATCAGGCTTCGCCTCCCTCAGTCTTGGCGGGCTCGGTGACCTCGGTCGTCGTCTCGCTGGTGACAGCGGTCTGCTCGGCGCGCTGGCCACGACCGCGCCCGCGCTCACCACGGTCGCCGCGCGGGCCGTCGTTGCGGCGGCCACGGGCCGGACGCTGCGGGGCGGCGGCCTGCTCACGAGCGAGCTCCTTGGCCGTCAGGTCGCCCTTGTAGATCCAGACCTTGACACCGATGCGGCCGAACGTCGTACGCGCCTCGTAGAAGCCGTAGTCGATGTTGGCGCGCAGCGTGTGCAGCGGCACACGACCTTCGCGGTAGAACTCCGAGCGCGACATCTCGGCGCCGCCGAGACGACCGGAGCACTGGACACGGATGCCCTTGGCGCCGGCGCGCTGCGCGGACATGATGCCCTTGCGCATCGCACGACGGAAGGACACGCGCGCCGAGAGCTGCTCGGCGATGCCCTGCGCGACGAGCTGAGCGTCGGCCTCGGGGTTCTTGACCTCGAGGATGTTCAGCTGAACCTGCTTGCCCGTGAGCTTCTCAAGGCGCGAGCGGAGGCGGTCGGCCTCGGCGCCGCGGCGGCCGATGACGATGCCCGGACGCGCCGTGTGGATGTCGACGCGAACACGGTCACGCGTGCGCTCGATGTCGACGCGTGCGATACCGGCGCGCTCCATGCCCTCGGACAGGAGCTTGCGGATCGCGACGTCTTCCTTGACGTAGTCGCTGTAGCGCTGGCCCGGCTTCGTCGAGTCGGCGAACCAGCGGCTCTTGTGCTCGGTCGTGATGCCGAGGCGGAAACCGTTCGGGTTGATCTTCTGACCCATCAGCGGTTACCTCCCTTCGAGTCGCGCTCGCCCACAACGATGGTGATGTGGCTCGTGCGCTTGAGGATGCGGCTCGCGCGGCCCTGGGCACGCGGGCGGAATCGCTTCATGGTCGGACCTTCGTCGACGAACGCGGTCGTGACGACCAGTGCGTTCTCGTCGAAGGGTGCGGAGTTCTTGTCCGCCGTGAAACGCGCGTTCGCAATGGCGCTGTTGAGCGTCTTGAGAACGGGCTCGCTGGCAGTCTGCGGAGCAAACTGCAGCAGAGCGATCGCGTCAGCGGCCTGCTTGCCACGGATCATGTCCACGACGCGGCGGGCCTTCATCGGCGTCACGCGGACGTGCCGCGCCTGCGCCTTGGCTTCCATCGCTGTCCCTTTACTTTCGTTCGTCATGTTGGGTTACCCCGCCGCGTCAGCGACGGCGACCCTTCTTGTCGTCCTTCTCGTGACCCTTGAAGGTACGAGTGGGAGCGAACTCACCCAACTTGTGGCCGACCATGCTCTCGGTCACGAAGACCGGAACGTGCTTGCGACCGTCGTGGACGGCCAGGGTGTGGCCGAGCATGTCCGGGGTGATCATCGAGCGGCGCGACCACGTCTTGATGACGCTCTGCGTGCCGGCTTCGTTCTGGGCATCGACCTTCTTCGCGAGGTGCTCGTCGACGAAGGGGCCCTTCTTGAGGCTACGAGGCATTTCGAAAGGCTCCTATCAGCGCTTCTTGCCAGTACGACGGCGACGCACGATGAGCTTGTCGCTGTCCTTGTTCGGGCGGCGGGTGCGGCCTTCCTTCTGGCCCCACGGGCTCACCGGGTTACGACCACCGGAGGTCTTGCCCTCACCACCACCGTGCGGGTGGTCCACCGGGTTCATCGCGACACCACGGACGGTCGGGCGCTTGCCCTTCCAGCGCATGCGGCCGGCCTTGCCCCAGTTGATGTTGCTCTGCTCGGCGTTGCCCACCTCACCGATCGTCGCGCGGCAGCGGACGTCGACGTTGCGGATCTCACCGGAGGGCATGCGCAGCTGGGCGTAGGGGCCGTCCTTCGCGACGAGCTGGACGCGAACACCCGCGGAACGGGCGATCTTCGCGCCGCCACCGGGGCGCAGCTCGACACAGTGGATGACGGTACCGACGGGGATGTTACGCATCGGCAGGTTGTTGCCGGGCTTGATGTCGGCCTCGGGACCGTTCTCGATGCGGTCGCCCTGCTTCAGCTTGTTCGGCGCGATGATGTAGCGCTTCTCGCCGTCGGCGTAGTGCAGCAGCGCGATGCGGGCGGTGCGGTTGGGGTCGTACTCGATGTGAGCGACCTTGGCCGGGATGCCGTCCTTGTCCGCGCGGCGGAAGTCGATCACACGGTAGGCGCGCTTGTGGCCACCACCGATGTGACGGGTCGTGATACGTCCGGAGGCGTTGCGGCCACCGGTCTTGGTCAGGGGGCGCACCAGCGACTTCTCGGGCGTGGAGCGAGTGATCTCGACGAAGTCGGCCACACTCGAGCCACGACGACCGGGGGTCGTGGGCTTGTACTTGCGAATAGCCATGGGTCTAAGTCGTCCTCAGTCTTGGATTGATTCGGCGATCGTCATCGAGGGTCAGGAGGCCTGACCGAAGATGTCGATGTTGCCTTCCGTGAGCGAGACGATGGCGCGCTTGGTGTCCTTGCGCTTGCCCATGCCGAAACGTGTACGGCGCGTCTTGCCCTTGCGGTTCAGCGTGTGCACCGATGCGACCTTGACGTCGAAGATCTGCTCGATGGCGATCTTGATCTCCGTCTTGTTCGCACGCGGGTCCACGATGAACGTGTACTTGCCCTCGTCGAGGAGTGCGTAGGACTTCTCCGAGACGACGGGCTGGATGATGACGTCGCGGGGGTCCTTGTTCAGGGTGCTCACTTGGTGTCCTCCGACTTCTGGCCGCCGGCGACGAATGCGTCGAACGCAGCCTTCGTGAACGCGATGTCGTCGGCGCACAGCACGTCGTACGTGTTGAGCTGGTCGCTCCAGAGCACGTGGACGTTCGGCAGGTTGCGAACGCTGAGCTCGGAGACCGAGTCCATGCGGTCGATGACGACGAGGAGGTTCTTGCGGTCCGAGAGCGTGCCGAGGAACTTCGCGGCAGCCTTCGTCGACGGCGCCTCACCGGCGACGACGGACTCGAGAACGTGGATGCGCTCGAAACGGGCGCGGTCCGAGAGGGCTCCGCGCAGGGCGGCGGCCTTCATCTTCTTGGGCGTGCGCTGGCTGTAGTCGCGCGGCTGCGGGCCGTGGACGGTGCCACCGCCGGCGAACTGCGGCGCGCGGGTCGAACCCTGACGGGCGCGACCGGTGCCCTTCTGGCGGTACGGCTTGCGCCCACCACCACGGACCTCGCCGCGGGTCTTGGTCTTGTGCGTGCCCTGACGAGCTGCGGCCAGCTGCGCCACCACGACCTGGTGGATCAGCGGGACGTTGGTGGCGACATCGAAGATGTCGGCCGGCAGTTCGACAGAACCGGACGTCTTGCCCTCGGGGCTCAGGATGTCAACGGTAGTCATGCTCAGGCTCCCTTGATGGCCGTGCGCACGAGAACGACAGCGCCCGCGGGGCCGGGAACGGCACCCTTGATGAGCAGCAGGCCCTTCTCAGCGTCCACGGCGTGGATCTGGAGGTTCTGGGTCGTCTGGCGAACGCCACCCATGCGACCGGCCATGCGCATGCCCTTGAAAACTCGACCCGGGGTGGCGCAGCCACCGATCGAACCCGGCTTGCGGTGGTTGCGGTGCGCACCGTGCGAGGCCGAGACACCGGCGAAGCCGTGACGCTTCATGACACCGGCGAAACCCTTGCCCTTGGTGCGGCCGACGACGTCGACCTTCTGGCCGGCCTCGAAAGCCTCTGCCGTCAGCTCCTGGCCGAGCGAGTACTCGCCGGCGTCGGAGGTGCGCAGTTCGGCCAGGTGGCGGCGCGGCGTGACGCCGGCCTTCTCGAAGTGGCCGGTCAGCGGCTTCGTGACCTTGCGCGGGTCGATCTGGCCGTAGCCGATCTGAACCGCGTTGTAGCCGTCGACGCCTTCGCTGCGCAGCTGCGTGACGACGCACGGGCCGACGGCGACGACGGTGACGGGGATGAGGCGGTTGTCGGCGTCCCAGACCTGGGTCATGCCGAGCTTCTCGCCGAGGAGGCCCTTCACGGGGCGCTCAGTGGTTGCAGTCATGAGTCAAACCCTCGCTTACAGCTTGATCTCGATGTTGACGTCGGCCGGGAGGTCGAGTCGCATGAGCGAGTCCACCGCCTTCGGCGTCGGGTCAACGATGTCGATGAGGCGCTTGTGCGTACGCATCTCGAAGTGCTCGCGGCTGTCCTTGTACTTGTGCGGCGACCGGATGACGCAGAAGACGTTCTTCTCCGTCGGCAGCGGCACCGGTCCAACGACCGTTGCGCCTGCACGGGTCACCGTGTCGACAATCTTGCGCGCCGAGCTGTCGATGACCTCGTGGTCATACGACTTCAGTCGGATGCGGATCTTCTGTCCCGCCATTCGCGTGAGTCTCTCTTCTCGCCGATCATGTTCGTGTCCGGCTCCCCCACCCACGCGCTCGGGCGTGTCGCGCGCCCTCCGGGCGCGATCTTCCGGCAGGAAGATCTGGAGGCTTTTCAGCCGGTGCTTGCGCTTCCCTGGACGCACGCCGTTCCATGAGAACGTGTGCACTTCGTGAGGGAAGTGCGAACAAGTGCGTTTCAGAGGCGGCAGTGCAGGTACGGACCTTCACCACGCGTCAAGCAACTTGTCCATAGTGCCAGATCGCCCCCGCCGCCTCCAAATCGGGGCGTCGGGGGCGCTGATGGCGAGGGCATAGTGCGGCGGTCGCGGCGTCTCAATCCCGCGCGTGCTCGAGCGCCGCGATGAGGACGCACAGGGCCACGCCCGCCATGGCCTCCTCGACCTCGGCCAGGGGCGGCAGGCTGGGCGCGAGCCGGATGTTCTCGTCCAACGGGTCCTTGCCGTACGGGAACGAGGCGCCTGCCGGTGTCAGGGCGATGCCCGCCTCCTTGGCGAGTTCGACGACGCGGCTCGCGGTGCCGGGCACGACGTCGAGGTTGACGAAGTAGCCGCCCTCCGGCTTGTTCCAGCGTGCGACCCCGTACTCACCCAGCCGCTCGCTGAGGGCTGCGTCGACGGCAGCGAACTTGGGCGCCATGATGGCGGCGTGCTTGCGCATGTGCTCGCGCACCCCCTCTGCGTCGCCGAAGAACTGCGCGTGGGCCAACTGGTTCACCTTGTCCGGGCCGATGGAGCCGTGCCCGAGGTTCGCCAAGTACCAGCCGACCGTCTCGCGCGAGCCGGCCAGGAACGCGACGCCGGCACCGGCGAAGGTGATCTTCGACGTGGAGGCGAACATGATCGGGCGATCGGGATGGCCCGACGCCTGGGCCAGGCTCACGATGTCGGCCGACTTCGCCTCGTTCATGCTGAGATGGTGCACGGCGTACGCGTTGTCCCAAAAAATGCGGAAATCAGGCGCGGCGGCCGGCATCGCCGCCAGCTTCGCCGCGACCTCCTGCGAGCAGATCGCGCCGGTGGGGTTGGCGTATGTCGGCACGATCCACATGCCCTTGATGCTCGGGTCGTGCGCGACGAGGTGGGCGCACTCGTCCGCGTCGGGCCCGTCCTCACGCATCGGCACGTTGATCATCTCGATGCCGAGGCTCTCGAGCAGCCCGAAGTGGCGGTCGTACCCGGGCACGGGTGCGAGGAACTTGACGCTTCCCTCCTGTGACCACGGGCGCGGCGAGCCGAGGCCGCCTCGCAGCAGGTGATAGACGAGAACGTCGTGCATCATCGTCAGGCTCGAGTTGTTGCCCGCAACGATCTGATCGACGTCGACCCCGAGCAGGTCGGCGAAGATGCTTCGGATCTCCACGAGACCGGGCAACCCCCCGTAGTTGCGGACGTCGACCCCTGACTCGTCCTTCGTCCCCTCGGGCAACGACAGTAGCGCGTTCGACAGGTCGAGCTGCGCTGACGACGGCTTGCCGCGCGTGAGATCGAGACTCAGCCCGCGCGCACGTAACTGTTCGTAGTCGGCCTGGACGCGCTTCAACAGCTCATCACGCTCGGCGCGGGTGAGGTCGGCGAGTGACACGATGTCTCCTAGGTGCTGCGGTCGGTCTTGTCACCATCCTTTCACGGCGGGCGCGTCCCCCACGGGGCCGGCGCGCTCTGGTGGTCCACATCGCGGGCTTCGTCGAACGGCCCGCTCATGAGGGCCACGGAACCGCTCGGTCGCCGGTGCCGTCACAGCCATGAACGCGTTCGAGACCACGAACGGACCCGAGGCAGAGGAGAGCACGATGAAGACCCCCCGCATGGCAGCAGCGGCCCTGACGTTCGCCGCCGCGCTGTCCCTCACGGCATGTCAGGACGAGCAGGCCGCGACCACCAAGGGCTCGGCCTCGTCCCCGACGTCGTCTGCGTCCACGGCAACGGAGTCCTCCCCCACATCGTCGTCGTCGAGTGCCGCCGAGACTTCACCCTCTTCGGCACCGCCGTCCGCCTCCGCCGGCAGTGACGCTGCGGCCGCCGGCCCCACCGGCGCCCGTCCCAAGGCACCCGAGAAGGTGACGCCGCCCGCGGGCTCCGTGATGACGAACGCGAGCGTCGTCATGGCGGGCGGATACAAATCCGAACCGAGTTCCCAGTACGCGAAGCTGTACAGCGTCTGGAAGATCGATGGCACCGGCCCCGGCGTCGCCACGATCCAGTACGAGATGCTGGACGGCGACAACAAGGTGCTCGCGACGGCTGAGAGCTCCATCAACGTGGGCAAGGGCCGCCAGATGACCAAGGTCGACAACGGCCTGAGCAAGGCGCCCGCCGGCAGCGTCAAGGTGCGCATGCGCATCACCAAGGTGGAGCCCAACCCGCACGCAGACGACATCGCGGTTTCCGATGTCAAGGTCATTCCGGACGGGTACGAAGGTTTTCGACCCCGCATCACCGGCAAATATGCGGCCGGCCCCGAGTCGCAGGTCTATGGCTTCAGCGCGGTGTGCTACGAGCGCGCGAGCGGACGTGTCGTCGTCGGCAACGGCATGGCCGACGACGGTGGCGCGAAGAGCGGTACCTTCACCCTCGATCTCGGCGCCGCCCCAAGCCACTGGCACCCCACGCAGTGCTTCGTCGGCCAGAGCGGCAGTGGTGCTTGACACCCGTCGCAGCGCACCATCGGGAACGCAGGAGGGCCCGAGCACCTCACGGTGCTCGGGCCCTTCTTCGATGATGTCACTCCCTCACGGGAGCGAGATCACTTGATGATCTTGGTGACGCGACCGGCGCCGACCGTACGACCACCCTCACGGATGGCGAACTTGAGGCCTTCCTCCATGGCGATGGGCTGGATGAGCTCCACCGTCATGTCGGTGTTGTCGCCGGGCATGACCATCTCGGTGCCCTCGGGCAGGTGCACGACACCCGTGACGTCCGTCGTACGGAAGTAGAACTGCGGACGGTAGTTGTCGTAGAACGGCGTGTGACGGCCACCTTCGTCCTTCGACAGGATGTAGACCTGAGCCTCGAAGTCCGTGTGCGGGGTGATCGAACCCGGCTTCACGACGACCTGGCCACGCTCGACGTCCTCGCGCTTGATGCCGCGAAGGAGCAGACCGACGTTCTCACCCGCGCGACCCTCGTCGAGCAGCTTGCGGAACATCTCGATGCCCGTGACGGTCGTCTTGGCAGCCGGACCCTCGTGGATACCGACGATCTCGACGTCCTCGTTGACGTTCAGGACACCGCGCTCGATGCGACCGGTGACGACGGTGCCACGACCGGTGATCGTGAAGACGTCCTCGACGGGCATGAGGAAAGGCTTGTCGATGTCGCGCTCCGGCTCCGGGATCGACTCGTCGACAGCGTTCATGAGGTTCATGAGCTTGTCGCCCCACTCGGCGTCGCCCTCGAGCGCCTTGAGCGCCGAGACCTGGACGACGGGCAGGTCGTCACCCGGGAAGTCGTAGGAGGACAGCAGTTCGCGGACCTCCATCTCGACGAGCTCCATGATCTCTTCGTCGTCGACCATGTCAGCCTTGTTCAGCGCGACGACGATGTAGGGAACGCCGACCTGGCGAGCCAGGAGGACGTGCTCCTTCGTCTGCGGCATCGGACCGTCGGTCGCGGCGACGACGAGGATGGCGCCGTCCATCTGCGCCGCACCCGTGATCATGTTCTTCACGTAGTCAGCGTGACCGGGGCAGTCGACGTGAGCGTAGTGACGCTGCTCCGTCTGGTACTCGATGTGCGCGATCGAGATGGTGATGCCGCGCTGCTTCTCCTCGGGCGCCTTGTCGATCTCGTCGAACGGCGTGAAGGGGTTGAGCTCGGGGTACTTGTCGTGCAGAACCTTGGAGATTGCTGCCGTCAGCGTCGTCTTGCCGTGGTCGATGTGACCAATGGTGCCGATGTTGACGTGCGGCTTGTTCCGCTCGAACTTTGCCTTCGCCACTTGGGTCCTCCTCAGGACTTGTGTTGGTCAAACGCTGTGTCGCCTTCGGGTGAAGGCGCCGGGACGCGTCTGTTGGTTACAGGTGGTGTACGGGTCAATCGACGGGGATGAACCCGTTCACTCGCCCCGGATCTTCTTGATGATCTCGTCCGCGACGCTCCGGGGAACCTCGCTGTACGAGTCGAACTGCATCGTGTAGTTGGCACGACCCTGCGTCTTGGAACGGAGGTCGCCAACGTACCCGAACATCTCCGACAACGGAACCAGGCCGCGAACGACCTTGGCGCCACTGACGTCCTCCATGGCCTGGATCTGGCCACGGCGGGAGTTGATGTCACCGATCACGTCACCCATGTACTCCTCGGGCGTACGGACCTCGACAGCCATCATCGGCTCGAGGAGCACGGGGTCGGCCTTGCGGACGGCCTCCTTGAGCGCCATGGAACCGGCAATCTTGAACGCCATCTCCGAGGAGTCGACGTCGTGGTAGGCACCGTCGACGAGGATCGCCTTGATGCCGACCAGCGGGTAGCCCGCGAGGACACCCTGCTGCATCGCATCCTGGATGCCGTTGTCGACTGACGGGATGTACTCGCGCGGCACGCGACCACCGACGACGGCGTTCTCGAACTCGTAGAGCTCGCCCTCGGCCGTGTCCAGGGGCTCGAAGGTGATCTGGACCTTCGCGAACTGGCCCGAACCACCGGTCTGCTTCTTGTGCGTGTAGTCGTACTTCGGGACGGCCTTGCGGATCGTCTCGCGGTAGGCGACCTGCGGCGCACCGACGTTTGCCTCGACCTTGAACTCGCGCTTCATGCGGTCGACCAGGATGTCGAGGTGGAGCTCGCCCATGCCTCGGATGATGGTCTGACCGGTCTCCTCGTCGAGCTCGACCTGGAAGGTCGGGTCTTCCTGAGCCAGCTTCTGGATGGCCGTGGAGAGCTTCTCCTGGTCACCCTTCGTCTTGGGCTCGATGGCCACGGAGATGACGGGCTCCGGGAACGTCATCGACTCGAGAACGATCTGCTCGTTCACGTCGGACAGCGTGTCACCGGTGGTGGTCTCCTTGAGACCGATCGCCGCGTAGATGTGACCGGCCTGTGCTTCCTCGACCGGGTTCTCCTTGTTGGCGTGCATCTGGAAGAGCTTGCCGACGCGCTCCTTCTTGCCCTTCGTCGAGTTGACGACGGCCGAGCCGGCGGAGATCTTGCCCGAGTAGACGCGGATGAAGGTCAGCGAACCGAAGAACGGGTGCGCGGCGACCTTGAACGCCAGAGCCGAGAACGGCTCGTCGAGAGCCGGCTTGCGCGTGATCTCGGTCTCCTCGTCGCCCGGCTTGTGGCCGATCATCGGGGGGACGTCGAGCGGGCTCGGCAGGTAGTCGACGACGGCGTCGAGCATCGGCTGGACACCGCGGTTCTTGAAGGCCGAACCACACATGACCGGGTACAGCTCGGAGTTGACCGTGAGCTTGCGGATGCCGGCCTTGAGCTCAGCCGTCGTGAGCTCCTCGCCACCGAGGTACTTCTCCATGAGGTCGTCGTCCGACTCGGCGACGCGCTCGACGAGCGCGTTGCGGTACTCATCGGCCTTGGCCTGCAGGTCGGCCGGGATCTCCTGGATCTCGTACTTGGCGCCCATGGTGACGTCACCCTTGGCGTCACCGGGCCACACGAGCGCCCGCATCTCGACGAGGTCGACGACACCGATGAAGTCGTTCTCCGCACCGATGGGGAGCTGGAGGACGAGGGGCTCGGCGCCCAGACGGTCCTTGATGGTCTGCACGGTGAAGTAGAAGTCCGCGCCCATCTTGTCCATCTTGTTGACGAAGCACATGCGCGGAACGTCGTACTTGTCCGCCTGACGCCAGACCGTCTCGGACTGGGGCTCGACGCCCTCCTTGCCGTCGAAGACGGCGACGGCGCCGTCGAGCACGCGCAGGGAACGCTCGACCTCGACGGTGAAGTCGACGTGGCCCGGCGTGTCGATGATGTTGATCTGGGTGCCGTTCCAGAACGACGTCACAGCAGCGGACGTGATCGTGATGCCACGCTCCTTCTCCTGCTCCATCCAGTCGGTCGTCGACGCACCGTCGTGCGTCTCACCGATCTTGTGGTTGACGCCGGTGTAGAACAGGATCCGCTCGGTCACCGTCGTCTTGCCGGCGTCGATGTGCGCCATGATGCCGATGTTGCGGACCTTCTTGAGGTCAGTCAGCACGTCCTGTGCCACGGTGTCTCTTCTCGTTCGAAGTTCAGTGTGAGTAGCTGGAGCGAGCCGGGACGGCGGCCCGAACCCATCCTACGGAGAGGACGGGCCGCCGACCCAACCGCGATCACCAGCGGTAGTGCGCGAAGGCCTTGTTCGACTCGGCCATCTTGTGCGTATCCTCGCGGCGCTTGACCGCGGCACCCAGACCGTTGCTGGCGTCCAGGATCTCGTTCATCAGACGCTCGGTCATCGTCTTCTCGCGACGCTGACGCGAGTAGCCGACGAGCCAGCGCAGCGACAGCGTCGTCGCGCGGCCCGGCTTGACCTCGATCGGCACCTGGTAGGTCGCACCACCGACGCGGCGGGACTTGACCTCGAGGGCCGGCTTGATGTTGTCGAGAGCGCGCTTCAGCGTCACGACCGGGTCGGTACCCGTCTTCTCACGGCAACCTTCGAGGGCGTCGTACACGATGCGCTCGGCGATGGACTTCTTGCCGTCGAGCAGGATCTTGTTGACGAGCTGCGTGACGAGCGGCGAACCGTAGACCGGGTCGACGACGAGGGGGCGCTTAGGAGCAGGACCCTTACGAGGCATTACTTCTTCTCCTTCTTGGCGCCGTAGCGGCTACGAGCCTGGTTGCGGCCCTTGACACCCTGGGTGTCGAGCGCGCCGCGGATGATCTTGTAGCGCACACCGGGAAGGTCCTTCACACGGCCACCACGCACGAGCACGATCGAGTGCTCCTGCAGGTTGTGGCCGACGCCCGGGATGTAAGCCGTGACCTCGATGCCAGAGGTGAGCTTCACACGGGCGACCTTGCGCAGAGCCGAGTTCGGCTTCTTCGGGGTCGTGGTGTAGACGCGGGTGCACACACCGCGTCGCTGGGGGCTGCCCTTGAGAGCCGGAGTCGAGGCCTTCGTGGCCTTGTCCTGGCGACCCTTGCGGACGAGCTGGTTGATCGTAGGCAACCTAGTTCTCCGAACGTGTCGTATCTGTTCTGCCTGCAGGATGAATCGCAGGCTCCTTGGTCTCGTCGCGGATCGTGCGCCGAAGGGCGCAACAGGCGCGACCCCTCCCCTGCACTTTCGTCGCGGGGCGCATGCACGACGTTCGAGACGCCGTGCCCGACCCATCGCGGCGACTGCCCGGCGAGGGTGTGATCATGAGTGGAGTCCGGACAGACTCCTGCCATGCACCCGAGTAGTTTACCGACTCTCCCGGGCCCCGGCCAAATCGCGGGAGCATGCACGTTCCGACCGCAACGCGACACGCCGACGAACCTGAGGAGACCGCGAGGGGCACCCCCTGCCTGTGCAGGAGATGCCCCTCGCGGCGTGGATCTGCGTCGATCAGCTGTCGAAGCCGAGCGTCGCGTCGTCCAGTCGGACGGCCTCGCCCGAGCCCGGGCCAAAGACCGGGTAGTCGTACGGCTGGTAGTCCGGCAGCGCGTACATCGCGGCCTTCGCCTCCTCCGTCGGCTCCACCTTGACGTTGCGGTAACGGCTGAGGCCGGTACCCGCCGGGATGAGCTTTCCGAGGATGACGTTCTCCTTGAGGCCGAGCAGCGGGTCGCTCTTCACGTTCATGGCGGCCTCGGTGAGGACGCGCGTCGTTTCCTGGAACGATGCCGCCGACAGCCACGACTCGGTGGCTAGCGAAGCCTTCGTGATGCCCATGAGCTCGCTACGACCCGACGCCGGACGTCCGCCCTCGGCGATCGCCTTGCGCGAGGCGTCCTCGAAGCGCGCGCGGTCGGCCAGCTCACCCGGGAGCAGGTCGGTGTCACCCGCCTCGATGATCGTCACGCGGCGCAGCATCTGACGCACGATGACCTCGATGTGCTTGTCGTGGATCGACACACCCTGCTGGCGGTACACGCCCTGGACCTCGTCGACGAGGTGCTTCTGCACCTCACGCGGGCCGAGGATGCGCAGCACCTGCTTCGGGTCGATCGCACCCTGCACGAGCAGCGTGCCGACCTCGACGCGCTGGCCGTCCTCGACGAGCAGGCGCGCACGCTTGCTCACCGGGTAGGCGTGCGGCTCCGAGCCGTCGTCCGGGATGAGGTTGATGCGACGAGCCTTGTCGGTCTCCTCGATCTCGATCTTTCCGGATGCCTCCGCGATCGGGGCGACACCCTTCGGCGTGCGAGCCTCGAAGAGCTCGACGACTCGGGGCAGACCCTGCGTGATGTCGTCACCCGCGGCACCGCCGGTGTGGAAGGTACGCATCGTCAGCTGCGTGCCCGGCTCACCGATCGACTGCGCCGCGATGATGCCGACAGCCTCGCCGATGTCGACGAGCTTGCCGGTCGCGAGCGAACGGCCGTAGCACTTCGCACACGTCCCGACGCGCGACTCACAGGTGAGGACCGAGCGGACCTTGACCTCTTCGATGCCGGCGTCGATCAGCTTGCTGAGCGCGACGTCACCGAGGTCGTCGCCGGCCTGCAGGAACGTCTCGCCGTCGATCTCGACCGTCTGCGCCACGTTGCGGGCGTAGACCGAGCTCTCGACGTCCTCGTGCTCGACCAGCTGGCCGTCAGAGTTGCGCTGCGCGATCGGCAGGACGAGACCGCGCTTCGTGCCGCAGTCCTCCTCGCGGATGATGACGTCCTGCGAGACGTCGACGAGACGACGCGTCAGGTAACCCGAGTCGGCCGTACGCAGAGCGGTGTCGGCCAGACCCTTTCGTGCACCGTGGGTCGAGATGAAGAACTCCAGCACCGACAGGCCCTCACGGAAGTTGGCCTTGATCGGACGCGGGATGATCTCGCCCTTCGGGTTGGCCATGAGGCCTCGCATACCCGCGAGCTGGCGCAGCTGGAACCAGTTACCACGGGCACCCGAGTTGACCATGCGGTAGATCGGGTTGTCCTTCGGGAAGTTGTTCTCCATCTGCTTGGAGACCTCGTTCGCCGCCTGCGTCCAGATCTCGATGAGCTCCTGACGGCGCTCGTCGTCCGTGATCAGACCACGGTCGAACTGCAGCTGCACCTTCGCGGCCTTGGCGTCGTAGCTCTCGAGGATCTCGTCCTTGTTCGAGGGCATGACGACGTCCGAGATGGCGACGGTCGTGCCCGAGCGCGTGGCCCAGTGGAAACCGGTCTCCTTCAGCGCATCGAGCGACGCCGCGACCTGGACCTTCGAGTAACGCTCCGCAAGGTCGTTGACGATGGCCGAGAGGACCTTCTTGTCGACGGGCTTGTTGATGTACTCGTAGTCCTCCGGCAGCGTGCCGTTGAAGATCGCGCGACCCAGGGTCGTACGGATCCGCAGCTCGGAGACGAAGCCGTTCTCGTCCGCCTCGACGCCGTCGGGCAGCACCGTGCCGGCCGTCGGGACGAAGTCGCGAAGACGCACCGAGATCGGCGTGCCGATCTTGATCTCGCCCGCGTCGAAGGCCATGCGGGCCTCGGCGACGGTCGAGAACGCGCGGATGTCCTCGTCCTTCATCTCGTCGGCGTCGAGCACCTCGGAGGTGAGGTGGAACAGACCGATGATCATGTCCTGCGTCGGCATCGTCACGGGACGACCGTCGGCGGGCTTGAGGATGTTGTTGCTCGAGAGCATGAGGATGCGGGCCTCGGCCTGCGCCTCGGAGCTGAGCGGCACGTGGACGGCCATCTGGTCACCGTCGAAGTCGGCGTTGAACGCCGAGCAGACAAGCGGGTGGATCTGGACGGCCTTGCCCTCGACGAGCTGCGGCTCGAACGCCTGGATGCCCAGACGGTGCAGCGTCGGCGCGCGGTTGAGCAGCACGGGGTGCTCACGGATGACCTCTTCGAGGACGTCCCACACGACCGGGCGGGCACGCTCGACCATGCGCTTCGCCGACTTGATGTTCTGCGCGTGCTCGAGGTCGACGAGGCGCTTCATGACGAACGGCTTGAACAGCTCGAGCGCCATCTGCTTGGGCAGACCGCACTGGTGCAGCTTGAGCGTCGGACCGACGACGATGACCGAACGACCCGAGTAGTCGACTCGCTTGCCGAGCAGGTTCTGACGGAAACGACCCTGCTTGCCCTTGAGCATGTCGGACAGCGACTTGAGCGGCCGGTTGCCCGGACCGGTCACCGGTCGGCCACGACGGCCGTTGTCGAACAGCGCGTCGACGGCCTCCTGAAGCATGCGCTTCTCGTTGTTGACGATGATCTCCGGCGCACCGAGGTCGAGCAGACGCTTGAGTCGGTTGTTGCGGTTGATCACACGGCGGTACAGGTCGTTGAGGTCGGACGTCGCGAAACGGCCACCGTCGAGCTGCACCATCGGGCGCAGGTCCGGCGGGATGACCGGGACGCAGTCGAGAACCATGCCGGCCGGCTTGTTCTCGGTCTGCTGGAAGGCCGTGACGACGCGCAGACGCTTGAGCGCACGCGTCTTCTTCTGGCCCTTGCCCGTCGCGATGATCTCGCGCAGCAGCTCCGCCTCGGCGTCGAGGTCGAAGTTCTCGAGACGCTTCTGCAGCGCCGCAGCGCCCATGCCGCCCTCGAAGTACAGACCGAAACGGTCACGCATCTCGCGGTAGAGGATCTCGTCGCCCTCGAGGTCCTGGACCTTGAGGTTCTTGAAACGATCCCAGACCTGCTCGAGGCGCTCGATCTGCTGATCCGCGCGCTTGCGGATCTGCGTCATCTCGCGCTCGGCCGACTCGCGGACCTTGCGGCGGGCGTCAGCCTTGGCGCCCTCCTTCTCGAGCTCGGCGAGGTCGGCCTCGAGCTTCGTCGAACGCGTGTTGATGTCCGCGTCGCGACGGTTCTCGAGTTCCTTCTTCTCGACCTCGATCTGGTTCTCGAGCGACGGCAGGTCGGCGTGACGCTGCTCCTCGTCGACCGAGGTGATCATGTAGGCCGCGAAGTAGATGACCTTCTCGAGGTCCTTCGGCGCGAGGTCCAGCAGGTAGCCCAGACGGCTCGGGACACCCTTGAAGTACCAGATGTGCGTGACCGGCGCGGCGAGCTCGATGTGGCCCATGCGCTCGCGACGAACCGCGGAACGCGTGACCTCGACGCCGCAGCGCTCACAGATGATGCCCTTGAAACGGACGCGCTTGTACTTGCCGCAGTAGCACTCCCAGTCGCGCGTCGGGCCGAAGATCTTCTCGCAGAAGAGTCCGTCCTTCTCGGGCTTGAGGGTGCGGTAGTTGATGGTTTCGGGCTTCTTGACCTCGCCGTGCGACCACTCGCGGATGTCGTCCGCGGTCGCGAGGCCGATGCGAAGCTCGTCGAAGAAGTTGACGTCCAGCACGTTGCTGATTCCTTCTCTCGCCTAAATCTGAAAAGTCTGATCGTTGCTGTTGTGGTTGTCCGGTCGGCTCGTTCGAGCCGCGGACCTACGTCTGCGCCGGCTGATCCGACACGCGGTGGGCCGGGCGATCATCTCGATCGACCCACCGCGTGTCGGGCGCCGTGATCAGACTTCCTCGACGCTGCTCGGCTCGCGGCGCGACAGGTCGATGCCCAGCTCCTCCGCGGCCCGGAACACTTCCTGCTCCGAGTCGCGCAGGTCGATGGCGGTGCCGTCACTGCTCAGGACCTCGACGTTGAGGCAGAGCGACTGCATCTCCTTGATGAGGACCTTGAACGACTCCGGGATGCCCGGCTCGGGGATGTTCTCGCCCTTGACGATGGCCTCGTACACCTTGACGCGGCCCGTCACGTCGTCCGACTTGATCGTCAGCAACTCCTGCAGGGCGTATGCGGCGCCGTAGGCCTCGAGGGCCCACACCTCCATCTCACCGAAGCGCTGACCACCGAACTGCGCCTTACCACCGAGCGGCTGCTGCGTGATCATCGAGTACGGACCCGTCGAACGCGCGTGGATCTTCTCGTCGACGAGGTGGTGCAGCTTCAGGATGTACATGTACCCGACGGAGACCGGCTCCGGGAACGGCTCACCCGAGCGGCCGTCGAACAGCTGCGCCTTGCCGGAGTCGCCGATGAGGCGCACGCCGTCGCGCGTCGTGTTCGTCGACTCGAGCAGGCCACGGATCTCCGTCTCGCGCGCACCGTCGAACACGGGCGTCGCAATACGGGTGTTCGGGCCCGTCTCACGTGCATCGGCCGGGATCTTGGCCGCCCACTCCGGGTCACCCTCGATCTTCCAACCACGCGAGGCGGCCCAGCCCATGTGCAGCTCGAGCACCTGACCGGGGTTCATTCGCGAGGGAACACCGAGCGGGTTGAGCACGACGTCGACCGGCGTGCCGTCCTCGAGGAACGGCATGTCCTCGACCGGCAGGATCTTCGAGATGACGCCCTTGTTGCCGTGACGGCCGGCGAGCTTGTCACCGTCGGTGATCTTGCGCTTGTTCGCCACGTAGACACGCACGAGCTGGTTGACGCCCGGGGGCAACTCGTCGCCCTCGTCACGGTCGAAGACCTTGACGCCGATGACCGTGCCGGTCTCACCGTGCGGAACCTTCATCGACGTGTCGCGAACCTCACGGGCCTTCTCACCGAAGATGGCGCGCAGCAGGCGCTCCTCCGGCGTCAGCTCGGTCTCACCCTTGGGCGTGACCTTGCCGACGAGCAGGTCGCCGTCACGAACCTCGGCGCCGACGCGGATGATGCCGCGCTCGTCGAGGTCGGCCAGCACCTCGTCGGAGACGTTCGGGATGTCCCGCGTGATCTCCTCCGGGCCCAGCTTCGTGTCGCGGGCGTCGATCTCGTGCTCCTCGATGTGGATCGAGGAGAGCGTGTCGTCCTGCACGAGGCGCTGCGACAGGATGATCGCGTCCTCGTAGTTGTAGCCCTCCCACGGCATGAACGCCACGAGCAGGTTCTTGCCGAGCGACATCTCGCCGCCGTCGGTAGCGGGGCCGTCAGCGATGACGGCGCCCTCATCGAGGCGCTCACCCTCGTTGACCACGACACGTTGGTTGTAGCAGGTGCCCTGGTTCGAGCGCGTGAACTTCGCGATGCGGTACGTCGAGTACGTCGCGTCGTCGTTGGCGACCGTGACGAGGTCGGCGGAGACCTCCTGCACGACACCCGCCTTGGTGGCTCGCACGACGTCACCCGAGTCGAGTGCCGCACGGTACTCGATGCCGGTACCGACGAGCGGAGCCTCCGAACGAACGAGCGGCACCGCCTGACGCTGCATGTTGGCACCCATGAGGGCGCGGTTGGCGTCGTCGTGCTCGAGGAACGGGATGAGTGCGGTCGCGGCCGACACCATCTGACGCGCCGAGACGTCCATGTAGTCGACGTCCTCGATCGCGACGTCGCTCGCCTCTCCGCCCTTGGTGCGCGCCATGACGCGGTCCTCGGCGAAGTGGTTGTCCGGCGTCAGCGGCGCGTTGGCCTGCGCGATGACGAACGTGTCCTCCTCGTCCGCCGACAAGTAGTCGACGTCGTCGGTGACCTGGCCGTCGACGACCTTGCGGTACGGCGTCTCGACGAAACCGAACGGGTTGATGCGACCGAACGACGCGAGCGAACCGATGAGACCGATGTTCGGGCCTTCCGGCGTCTCGATCGGGCACATGCGGCCGTAGTGCGACGGGTGGACGTCACGGACCTCCATGCCTGCGCGGTCCCGCGACAGACCACCGGGGCCCAGCGCTGACAGACGACGCTTGTGCGTCAGACCGGCGAGCGGGTTGTTCTGGTCCATGAACTGCGACAGCTGCGACGTTCCGAAGAACTCCTTGATCGACGCCACCACGGGGCGGATGTTGATCAGGGTCTGCGGCGTGATGGCCTCGACGTCCTGCGTCGTCATGCGCTCACGAACCACGCGCTCCATGCGGGACAGGCCCGTGCGAACCTGGTTCTGGATGAGCTCACCGACGTTGCGCAGGCGGCGGTTGCCGAAGTGGTCGATGTCGTCGATCTCGACGCGGACGTCGATCTCTTCGCCGTGACGCGTGCCCTTCATCGTCTCCTCGCCGGCGTGCAGCGCGACGATGTACTTGATGGTGGCGACGATGTCGTCGATGCCGAGCGTCGAGTCTTCGAGCCCGCCGTCGACGCCCAGCTTCTTGTTGACCTTGTAGCGGCCGACCTTCGCGAGATCGTAGCGCTTGCCATTGAAGTACAGGTTGTCGAGCAGCTGCTGGGCAGCCTCACGCGTCGGCGGTTCGCCCGGGCGCAGCTTGCGGTAGATCTCGAGCAGCGCGGCGTCCTGGTCGGCCGTGTGGTCCTTCTCCAGGGTGGCGCGCATCGACTCGTACTGGCCGAACTCCTCGAGGATCTGAGCCTCGGTCCAGCCCAGCGCCTTGAGCAGCACCGTCACGGACTGCTTGCGCTTGCGGTCGACGCGGACACCGACCATGTCGCGCTTGTCGATCTCGAACTCGAGCCACGCACCACGGCTGGGGATGACCTTCGCCGTGTAGATCTCCTTGTCAGAGGTCTTGTCGATGGAGCGCTCGAAGTAGACGCCCGGCGAACGGACGAGCTGCGAGACGACGACGCGCTCGGTGCCGTTGATGACGAACGTGCCGCGGTCCGTCATGAGCGGGAAGTCGCCCATGAAGACCGTCTGGCTCTTGATCTCGCCCGTCTCGGCGTTCATGAACTCAGCCGTGACGAACAGCGGAGCCGCGTACGTCATGTCGCGCTCCTTGCACTCCTCGATGGAGTACTTGACGTCCTCGAATCGGTGGTCGCGGAAGCTCAGCGACATCGAGCCGGAGAAGTCTTCGATCGGCGAGATCTCCTCGAAGATCTCCTCCAGACCGGAGCGCTCGGGCACGTCGACACGGCCCTCCGACTTGGCGGCGGCCACGCGGGCCTGCCACTTCTCGTTGCCGAGAAGCCAGTCGAAGCTCTCGGTCTGCAGCGCGAGCAGATCCGGGATTTCGAGGGGCTCACGAATTTTGGCGAAGGTGAGACGGCCGGAGGCAGTCTTCGCCGAGGACAGAGTCTGGGTCGCGGTGCGCGAGGCAGCCAAGGAGGGTCCCTTCCAGAGGCCTTATAGATCGGCAGTGCGCGCCACCTGCCGTACGGGTCCTCCCCCCTCGACGCTCCTCGGACGGCCGGCGTCATGATGTCGCGACCAAGCAGAGCGGGCAGCTCTTCGTGGTGGCGTCTTGACGCGGAATCCGGATCGGGTGTCGGGGGCAGGCGCAGACAGGGCAGCGCAAAATAGCAGGATAGTACCCAGAGAAGAAGGATGCAAGCCGACGAACTCGGAACCCGAGTCTGTCGCACCGCGCGCCCATCCTGACGAGCCCGGGTGGACCGCATCGACCGCTATGATCCGGCGCCTCCCCCGGCGCCGTCTTGACCCCACGAGAATGACGCAGGGCGGGCGCACAGTCAAGCAGCGACGCGCCGGTCGCCCGTCACCCCGCCAGGTGCGACCAGCGCGTCTCGAGCTCACGCCACGGGCCGGCGTCCGCAACCCTGCCCGCCTCCAGGACGACGACGCGGTCGGCCCGGGCGAGAGCCGAACGCTTCGACGTCGCCCCGACGACGGCGCTGCCACGCGCACGCAACGCGTCCCACAGCTCGAGCTCGGTGCGCGCGTCGAGCGCGCTCGAGACGTCGTCGGCCAGGAGCAGTTCGGCCTCCGTCGACAGGGCTCGCGCGAGCGCCAGCCGCTGAACCTGCCCACCGGACAGGCGCACCCCGCGGTGGCCGACGAGACTGTCCCGGCCGCCCGCGTTGTCGATGTCGGGGGTGAGACGCGCAGCGTCGACGGAAGTGTCGAACTCGCGCTCGTGACCGAGGAGCACGTTCTCGGCGAAGGAGCCGGAGAGCACTCGGGGCGTCTGGGCGACGTAGGCGACCTGGCCGGGGCGGAGGAAGAGCTCTGGCTCGCTCACCTCTCGTCCGTTCCACGTGAGCGAGCCGGTGTGGTGCACGAGCCCCGCGAGTGCCGCCAGCAGGCTCGACTTGCCGGAGCCCACGGCGCCCAGGAGCAGCACGAGCTCGCCCTGCCCGACGGTGAGATCCACGCCTTCGACGCCGACCGTCCCGTCATCGTGCAGGGCGGCGAGGTCGCGCAACGCCAGTTCGCGCAAGGGCTCCCTCGGCGTCTCAGGTACCTGAGGTGCCGCACCGGAGGGCAGGTCGAGGCCAGCCGGGAGGTCGACGAGATCGGCCCCGCCGGCGAGTTCGCTCGTCGCCCTGAGCCAGGCCCGCGTTCCGGGCGCCTCGGTGACGACCGACCCGGCGACCCGGCCGAACCAGTCGAAGTTGGACGCCGCGTTGACGACGAGCAGCGCCGTCGCAAGGCCCCAGGTGCCGTACAGCGCCCCCGCCCAGGCTGCCACGATGCCTGCCTGCACCATGAGCGTCGGGACGCCGTCGAGCACGGCGGCGACTCGGTGCTCGCGCACCGCGGCCTCGACGCGCGTGCGGTCGACGGCGGCGAGGTGTTCGCGGATGCGCCCGGTGCGACCCGCGAGCTTGATGGTGCGCGCTGCTTCGAGCGAGGAGACGAGGGCGCGACCGAACTGGGCACGGGACGCCGACGCCCGCGCGGCGGAGCGGCCCGCCACGCGCCGTCCGAGGGCGGAGGCCAGCGCCGAGCCGACCATGATGACGAGCAGGACGAGACCCGCGAGCCAGGTGCCACCGAGCACAGCGGTGAGAACGACGATGACGAAACCGTTGGTGAAGTCGATCCACCGGTCGGCATAGCGGACGAAGCGATCCGAATCCATCGCGCGCGCGACGACCTCGCCGGGAGGCGTGCGCGGCAGCCGGTGCTGCCCCGTCTGTCCGATGAGCACGCGCATGCGCACCCGCAGGGAGATCTCGATCCACCACCGCGGGTAACGGATGACGGCCACCGCGAGCGAGACCGGGCCGAGCATCACGCACACCGCGACCGCTGCGGCCCAACCCCATGCGGGGGTGCCGTCCGCCAGGGCCTGCACGGTGTGACCCCAAGCCCAGCCCGTGACGCTGCCGATGGCACCGAAGATGGAGAACGCGAGGAACGCGAAGATGGCCACGACGCCCCACTCGGGCCGCACCTTCAGCGCGTTGATGATCGCGCGTGCGAGGGACGAACCCTCGGGGATGTCGCGCGTGACGGGCGCCGCGCCCGTGCGTCGCGCGTGCGCGACGTGCGGGGCCTCGTGGTCCGGGGCGGGGACGGCGGACGCGCCGGCGGCTTCGGTGAGGTCGCGGAAGTAACCGGGTGTCTCGAGCAGTTCGTCACGGCGACCGAACTGCACGAGGCGCCCGCGCTCCATGACGCCGATGAAGTCGGCCCGCTCGATGGTGCCGAGACGATGCGCGATGAGGATGCCGGTGCGCCCCTCGAGCAACCGTGCAGAGGCCGCGACGACGCGGGCCTCCGTCACCGGATCCATGCGGGCGGTCGCCTCGTCGAGCACGATGACGCGCACGTCGCGTGCGAGCAGACGGGCGAACGCCAGCAGCTGTTCCTCGCCGGCCGACAGGCTCACGCCACCCGGGCCGAGCACCGTGTCGAGGCCGTCGGGCAGGGTCGAGACCCACGGGCCGAGACCGAGCGTCTCGACGACGTCCTCGATCTGAGCGCGCGGCAGCGGCTCGAAGACGGTGATGTTCTCCGCCAGCGTGCCGGCGAGGATCTCGGTGCGCTGCGTGACGACACCGACGCCCCCGCGCAGCGCCTCCAGGTCGAGGTCGCGCACGTCGACGCCGCCGAGGAAGAGCGAACCGGGCGGCGGCTCGACGGCGCGCGAGACGAGGGAGGCCAACGTCGACTTGCCGGATCCGGTGCGTCCCACCAGGGCGAGAGTCGACCCGGCCGGCACGTGCAGGTCGACGTCCTGCAGCGCGAACGTGCCGGTGCCGTAGCTGAAGTCGAGGTGACGTACGTCGAGATCCAGCGGGCCCTCCGGCAGCGCTCGTCCGCCCTCGGGTTCGGCCGGAACGGCCAGGAGGGCGCGCAGGCGCACGATGGCGCCGAGGCCCGCCTGCATGTCCGGGAACTGCTCGGCGACCCGGGCCAGCATGCCGACGAACGTGCTCGTGACGAGGAACATCGTGACGAGATCACCGACCGACATCGACGTGCGCGAGGCGAGCGCGACGCCGGCGAGCACGACGAGGACGAGCAGCAGGTGCAGCGACAGGCCGGTGCGCAGCAGCAGCTTGACCTCGAGGCGCACGACGGCCAGGAACCGCTCGTGCACGCGCGCCGACAGCTTGGCGAGGCGCGCGACCACGAACGGCTGGCCGAGGCTCGTGCGGATGTCGTCGCGGCCCGCGACGCCCTCCTCGAAGATGGCGGCGTGCTCGGTCCAGGCGGCCTCCTCGAGAACCTTGCCCGCCGCGATCGGGGCGAGCAAGGAACGCATGAGCACCCACGTCAGCGCCGCGAAGAGCGGGAAGAGCACCCAGGCCGGCCACCACGTGATACCTGCGACGATCCACATCGGCACCATGGCGAGCGTCATCCGCAGCACCATCCAGATCTGCTGACGCAGCAGGTTCGAGATCTCGTGGGTGTCGTCGTCGACACGGTCGAGGATCTCACCGCCCGCCTGCTCCGACAGGGCCTCGAGCGGTTGCGCGAGCACCGCGTCGACGAGGTCGCGACGCAGCTGCCCGGCGGCACGATCGACCATACCCGCCCACAGGAAGCGCCCCGCGGTGTCGACGAGCGCCCCACCGAGGACGGTGACGGCCAGCAGCGTCACGAGGCGAGCGCTCGTGTGCTCGGCCAGCCGGCCCGCGATGACGGACGCCGCCGTCGTCGCCAACGCTGTGACGGCCGCGAGGATGACGGCGGCCCACGTACTGGGGACGGCGATGCGTCGCCATCCGATCTGGCGGGATGGCGAGGCGTGCGGCGCGGGTGGTGTCGTCATGGCACGTCACAGGCTACGGGTGAACACCGACAACCGCACTCGAATATCGCGCGCGTCATCGGCGGCACCGGCCTCGGCAGGGTTCCTCTGGCGCGACGCCAGGTCTGCGGGCATGCGAAAGCGGGCCGCACCGTGATGGTGCGACCCGCTTCGACGCGATGTCTCGCGATCAGTGCCCAGGCAGTGCCCGGGCAGAGATCACTTGACCTCGACGGTGGCGCCGGCGCCTTCGAGGGCTTCCTTGGCCTTGTCGGCAGCGTCCTTGGCGACACCTTCGAGAACCGGCTTCGGGGCGCCGTCGACGAGGTCCTTGGCCTCCTTGAGACCGAGGGACGTGAGGGCGCGCACCTCCTTGATGACCTGGATCTTCTTGTCACCGGCCGAGGCCAGGATGACGTCGAACTCGGACTTCTCCTCGGCAGCGCCGGCGTCGCCGCCGCCTGCAGCCGGAGCAGCCGCGGCAGCAACCGGGGCAGCAGCGGTGACGTTGAAGGTGTCTTCGAAGAGCGTCACGAACTCGGAGAGCTCGATGAGCGTCATTTCCTTGAAAGCCTCGAGGAGCTCGTCGTTGGAGAGCTTCGCCATGATGGGCGTCCTTTCTGTTCTGTCGGACCCGGACCGATGTGGTCGTGGGATCCGTGCCGTGAGTGGCGTTGTGGTGGGTTTGCGCTGATGCCGGTCAGGACCGGATCAGGCCTCGTCGCCACCCTCGGCGACGTCTGCGGTGGCCGCTTCGGCAGCCGGGGCTGCGTCGGTGGCCGGTCCCTCGGTCTCGACCTTCGCACGCAGGGCGTCGACGGTGCGAGCAGCCTGCGACAGCGGGGCCGCG
Organism: Dermacoccus sp. CCH2-D9; assembly: GCF_001556795.1. Lineage (NCBI taxonomy): Bacteria > Bacillati > Actinomycetota > Actinomycetes > Micrococcales > Dermacoccaceae > Dermacoccus > Dermacoccus sp. CCH2-D9. The sequence continues at coordinate 47,856 of NZ_LSJT01000146.1, read as the reverse complement.
AAGAGGTAGACAGCCTGGCTGAGCGAGGCCTGGAGGCCCCCGGCCAGCTTGGCGAGCAGGGTCTCGCGGGACTCGAGGTCCGCGAGCTTGTTGATCTCCTCGGCCGACATGGCCTTGCCGTCAAGGACGCCGCCCTTGATGACGAGGAGAGGGTTGGCCTTGGCGAAGTCACGCAGCTTCTTCGCCGTCTCCACCGGGTCACCGGTGACGAAGGCGATAGCGGACGGGCCCTGGAGCTGGCCGTCGAAAGCCGTCACGCCGGCTTCAGCAGCCGCACGGGCGGTCAGCGTGTTCTTCACCACGGCGTAGGTGGCGTGCTCACGGATGGAGTTACGCAGATCGGTGATCTGCGCCACGGTGAGACCGCGGTACTCCGTCAGCACGGCAGCATCCGAGTTGCGGAAGTTGTCCGCAAGCTCGGCAATGGCTGCATCCTTAGCGGCGGTAGCCATGCGCGCCTCCTTCGGTGGTGAGTGCCAGTCGCTCGGGCGACACGAAAAAAGAGCCTCGGCGCAGGCGCGCTGAGGCTCTGAAAACATGCTGACGAACAGCACGATCATCGACTGAAGCTCACCTGCGCCGGACGCTCACTGACGTGAGGCCTTCGGTCACATCCACCCAGAGGCAGAGTGCAACAACCGGCGGTCATTGGTCCTCCCAATGTACCGGGCGGGCGGCGGGCGGCCAAATCGGTGCGATCGACGCCCGTGGGCACTGGTGCACAGGCCGCAGAAACCTGACGAAAAACTTACCGTCGCGATCGGGTGCGACGCGCGCCGGGCTGGTGAGACTCGAGAAGTGGCCGGTGACGCACCGGGCGCTGTCTCACCGCCTACCGAAGGACCAAGCATGCCCGACGCACCCACCCCCGCAACTGCTCTACCCGACGATGGCGCGACCGCTCGTCGTGGACTTGCCGGGCGCCATCTCGCGCCACGTGGGGTCGCCGCGATCGCCCTGGCCGCGGCCGTGACGACGGCGGTGAGTGGGTGCGGCGACGACTCGACGGCCGATGCCTCGACGAGCACCATCGCCCCCTCCGACATGAGCCGCATCGCGGCCGGCAACACGCCGCGTTCCAGTTCGACTGACCCTTCTACGTCGTTGCGCAGCGCCGCCTCGTCTGCGCCCGCGACCTCGCGGAGTGCTTCGGTCGCGTCGAGCGCATCCGGGACGACATCCAAGGCCGGCGCCGCCGCAGTCGTCATCCCCGACGCCGCCAAGGCCCACACCAAAGACGGCGCCAAGGCCTTCGTGAAGTTCTACTGGGAAACCCTCGACCAACTGGACGCGGCACCCAAGGAAAACGTCCTGGCCAACCTGTACGCGCCGACTTGCACTGGCTGCGACCAGCAGGCTCTTGGGGTGGCAGAAAACGCTCGCACCGGAGTACACATCGAGGGATCCCGCACCACCCTCACCAAGCTCCAGGAAGCACCCACCTCATCACTGGACGAGCCCGTCTTTACCTTCGATCAAGCAGAGACACCAGCGACCCGGGTCGAGAGCGGAGGCAAGCGCACCGAGCTGAGCGCCATCAAGCTTAGGGGCGCCGTTCGACTCATGTGGGACGGCCAGCACTGGCGAGTGGGGATGTACGGTGCAGATCGCGCTTAAGACATCAGCGCCGCTGCTCATGGCCACAGCCGTCCTTGCCTCTGCCCCAGCCGCGGCATCGGGAAATCCCTGCGAGGGGACAAACCGGCAAGCGTGCCTCGGCGGCGACACAGTCTCCGTCGTGGTGGTGGCGGGTAAGAAGGAAGGCCGCGGCCAACTGCCAGACGGGCCACAACGTCCCCAGAACGCGCGCCCGGGAACAGGCACCCTGCCCCACATAAGCACTGGCTCAGCCGCCCCACATCCAGGAGCCCCGGAAGGCACCGGAACCGGCCGAGCCGCCACCACGGGAACAACGACCGCAACCGTCGATGCGACTGTGAACACCCGTTTAGCAGACATTCCGTGCGCGACAGGGGAAGGACAGACCCCGAAGCTATCGTGCGTCAACTACACCACCGCGCCACCTGCACCCACGATGACCACCCCCGCATCAGAAACCGCCACAGCGCCAGCAGCTCCGGCCGCGCCCACCTACACCGCCGAACAAGCAGCCACCCAGGCCTGGACGACTCAGACCTTCACGAAGGCCACCGTCGCCATCCAGCCCACCGGCAACACCACCCTCACCGGCTTGCCCACCTACTTCCACGCCACCTACGGCCCCGACGGGCTCGCCCCCGGTGAGACGACCACCGTCACCCTGCTCGGACACACCATCACCCTGCGCCCCACCGACGTCACCTACACCTACCACTACGGCGACACCGCCACCCACGGCCCCACCACCGACGCGGGCGGGCCCTACCCCACCGGCACCGTCACTCACACCTACCCCACCAAGGGCACCGTCACCACCCGCATCGACACCACCCTCAGCGGCCAGTACCAGGAGAACAACGGCCCCTGGCGCACCATCCCCGGCGCCACGACGATCACGGGACAGCCTCAACGGCTCACCATCGCCACCCTCCAATCACGCCTCCACCACTGACCACCGCACCCAGGGAACACACCCGCCGCCCGACCGCTCGCACCCACCCGCCAGCTGCACCACGAATGCGCGACTGCGCGCACGTTCCCCGTGTGGGTGCACAAGTCCCCAGCAGAGTCGCTGCACCAACTGTTCACCCACTGGCCACGATGACGCACCCTGCGCGCCGCGGCCCGCCGCCTACTGTCAGCTCGTCCTGTTGCTGAACTAACGAAAGCCCCTCATGCCACTGCTTCCCCAGCGCCCCACCGCCATCGTCACCGTCGCCGCAGCCGTCGCGGGGCTGACGTCGTTCTCGCTGTCCACCGCAGGTTCGGCGCAGGCTGCGTCGACCACCGTCACGATCAGCGAGGTGTTCGGCGGAGGCGGCAACAGCGGCGCACCGCTGCGCAGCGACTTCGTCGAGCTCTACAACACCTCGAGCGCGCCCGTCGACCTCACCGGCTGGAGCGTCCAGTACTGGTCCGCGTCGGGCACGAGCGCCCAGACGACTCCGCTCAGCGGCCAGGTCGCACCGGGACACCACTTCCTCGTCAAGGAAGCCGACGGCGCGAACGCGTCCGCGCCCGCCCTGGAGAATCCTGACGTGACGGGCACGATCGCGATGTCGGGCACCGCGGGCCGCGTCGCCGTCGTCGACCCGAACGGCGCCACCGTCGACCTCGTCGGCTGGGGCGGGGCGAGCGTCGCGGAGGGTTCCCCTGCCCCCGCGACGACGAACTCGACATCCGTCTTCCGCAAGAGCGAGTGCACCGACACCGACGACAACGCTGTCGACTTCACCGTCGGCACCCCGACGCCGACGTCGTCGGCGGCCGGCGCGACGGCCTGCACCCCGCAGGCGCCGCACGAGCCGTCGACGGTGACGATCCAGCAGATCCAGGGTTCCTCGCACCTCTCGCCGCTCAGGGACGAGCGCGTCAGCAAGGTCAGCGGTGTCGTCACCGCCATCAATGCCACCGGGTTCTGGATGCAGGCCCCGAGCGACGACGACGACGCGACGAGCGACGCCGTCTTCGTCTACACCAAGACCGCGCCCACCGCCGTCGTCGGTGACGCCGTCAGCGTCGACGCCACCGTCTCCGAATTCCGACCGGGCGGCGCCTCGGGCAACGACAACCTGACGACGACGCAGCTGACGAGCCCCGTCGTCACCGTCACCGCGTCCGGGCAAGCGCTGCCAGCGCCTGCCGTCCTCGGCAAGGACCGCATCGCCCCACAGCAGAACGTCGAGTCGGGCGACCCGAAGAACGTCGAATCGGCAGCGGCCACCTTCGACCCGACGAAGAACGCGATCGACTTCGACGAGTCGCTCGAAGGCATGCGCGTCGCCCTCGACGATGCGCGCGCCGTCGGCCCGACCAACCCCAAGTACCGCGAGACCCCGGTCGTGCCCGGCCAGAACGTCGACGCGCTGACCACGCCGCGCGGTGGCGTGCTCTACTCCGGCTACGACCACCCGAACGCGATGCGCGTCATCCTCGACGACCAGGCCAAGCCCGCCAACCCGCTGCCCGTCAGCACCGTAGGTGACGTCTACACCGGCCGCACCACCGGCATCATGGACTACTCCTTCGCCATGCCGCACGTGCACGTCACCGACGTCGCGGGGCACCGCAGCGCCGGCCTGAAGCGCGAGACGACGAAGGCCCAGGGCCTGTTCGAGATGGCCGTCGCGACATTCAACGTCGAGAACCTCGCACCCAGCGACCCCCAGACGAAGTACGACCGCCTCGCCGGCCAGATCACGGGCAACCTGCACTCCCCCGATGTCCTCGCGCTCGAAGAGATCCAGGACAACAACGGCGCCCAGAACGACGGCACCGTCGACTCGTCCACGACCGTCAAGAAGCTCGTCGACACCATCAAGGCCGCCGGCGGCCCGACGTACCAGGCGCGCTGGGTCGACCCCGAGAACGGCAAGGACGGAGGCCAGCCCGGAGGCAACATCCGCCAGGTGTTCCTCTACCGCACCGACCGCGGCACGTCGTTCGTCGACAAGGGAACCCCCGGCGCGACGACGGCCACCGGCGTCACCGGGCGTGGCCTGTTCACCGACCTCACCGTCTCGCCCGGCCGCATCGACCCGACGAACACCGCCTTCACCGACTCGCGCAAGCCGCTCGTCGGCGAGTTCAAGTTCCGCGGGACGAAGGTGTACGTCATCGCCAACCACTTCAACAGCAAGGGCGGCGACGACCCGCTCTTCGGCCGCTGGCAGCAGCCCGTGCGCTCGTCCGAGACGCAGCGCCACGCGCAGGCCACCGTCGTGCGCGGATTCATCGACAAGCTGCTCGCCGCCGACCCCAACGCTCGCATCGTGACGCTCGGTGACCTCAACGACTTCGAGTTCAGCCAGACCACCGACATCCTCGCCGGAAACGGCAAGACAGCGATGACGGACCTGCCGCGCACCCTGCCCGCCAGCGAGCGGTACTCGTACGTGTACGAGGGCAACAGCCAGATCCTCGACCACATCCTGCTCAGCCCCAAGCTCGCCCAGCCCTGGCTCGGCCTCGGGAAGCCGCCGTTCAACTACGACATCGTCCACACCAACAGCGAGTTCCCCGACCAGGACTCCGACCACGACCCGCAGATCGTCCGCATGACCGTCACCCCGTTCTGACGTCATGCGGCCGGCCACGTGATCTGGACGGCACAACAGGCGAGGCCCGCACCCCGAACGAATCGGGATGCGGGCCTCGCCCGTCGAGAAGCGTCGACCGCTCACGTAGAGCGATCGAGCGAGAAGCCGATCAGGCCTGCTCGGCGCCGTCCTCCGTGAGGTTGCGCGTGCGCGACTGGTCGATCAGGATGCCAGGGCCCATCGTCGTGGCCATCGTGGCCTTCGTGATGTAACGACCCTTCGACGCCGACGGCTTCAGCCGCAGGATCTCATCGAGCGCAGCCGCATAGTTCTCGACGAGAGCCTTCTCGTCGAACGAGGACTTGCCGATGATGAAGTGCAGGTTCGCGTGCTTGTCGACCCGGAACTCGATCTTTCCGCCCTTGATGTCTCCGACGGCCTTCGCGACGTCCATCGTCACCGTGCCCGTCTTAGGGTTCGGCATGAGACCACGCGGACCGAGCACCTTACCCAGGCGACCGACCTTGCCCATGAGGTCCGGCGTCGCGACGACGGCGTCGAAGTCCGTCCAGCCACCCTGAACCCTGGCGATCAGGTCATCCGAACCAACGAAGTCGGCGCCGGCAGCCTCAGCCGCCGCAGCCTTGTCACCGTTCGCGAACACGAGGACGCGAGCCGTCTTACCCGTGCCGTTCGGCAGGTTCACCGTGCCACGAACCATCTGGTCCGCCTTGCGCGGGTCGACACCGAGGCGCATCGCAACCTCGACCGTCGAATCGAACTTCGTGCCGGCCGTCTCCTTCGCGAGGCGAACAGCCTCGAGCGGCGAGTACAGCTTGCCTTCTTCGATCTTCTCTTCCGCCGCGCGGTACGTCTTGCTGCGCTTCATCTCAAACTCCTTCAACAGGGAGATCGTGGTTCTACGAGCCAGCGCCGGCCCAACCACTTTCGGGCTCCGCGCCCCCGACACCAGGTCGATCCTGACGCCGCGATGCCACACAGGCAACCGGTTGATCCTACGTGACGTGCGGGGGTGGGGTGAAATCGGCGACGGAGCACGAAGCCCCTGACCCAGGTGAGGGCCAGGGGCTTGCGTCGAACCGGGAGAACCGTCAGACGATTTCTTCTCGACTGATCGACCCGCCGAAACGTCACGGCGGCATGAACATCACCGACCGTACCGAAGGTGCACTCTCAGACACTTTTTCTCGACTGAACGCACCCCGGCCGGAACGTCACGGCAGTACGAACATCACTGCCCGTACCGAGGATGCACTCTCAGACACTTTTCCTCGACTGAACGCACCCCGCCGGAACGTCACGGCAGTACGAACATCACTGCCCGTACCGGCGGTGCACTTTCAGTCGGTGGTAATCCCCATCGAACGCGCCGTACCCGCAATGATCCGCGACGCCATGTCGAGATCGTTCGCGTTGAGGTCCTGCATCTTCTGCTGCGCGATCTCACGAACCTGATCCGCCGACAGGTGCGCGACCTTCGTCTTGTGCGGCTCGCCGGAACCCTTCTGGACGCCCGCAGCCTTCTTGATGAGCTCAGCAGCCGGCGGCGTCTTCGTGATGAACGTGAACGAACGGTCCTCGTAGACCGTGATCTCGACCGGGATGACGTTGCCGCGCTGGGACTCCGTCGCAGCGTTGTACGCCTTGACGAACTCCATGATGTTCACACCGTGCTGACCCAGCGCCGGACCGACCGGCGGAGCCGGCGTCGCCGCACCGGCCTGGATCTGCAGCTTGATGAAACCGGAAACCTTCTTCTTCGGAGGCATGAAGCCACCTCTTTCCTGTCATGGGCCGACGCCGTGGGCGATGACCCGGTTGCATCCTCACCACCCGGACAGGCGATGAGAGGTTGATGACGACCGCCGCGACGAAACGCGCGGCAGGTCGAAGGATCAGATCTTCGCGACCTGGTTGAAGCCCAGTTCGACCGGCGTCTCGCGACCGAAGATCGACACGAGCACCTTGATCTTCTGCGTGTCCGCGTTGATCTCGGAGATCGTCGCGGGCAACGTCTCGAACGGGCCTTCCATGACGGTGACGGACTCGCCGACGGTGAAGTCGACATCCGCGGACGCCGACGACGCGGAGCCACTCGACGCGGCCGCACCCTCAGCCGAAGCCTCCGGCTCCTCGAACGTCGGGTTCAGCATCGTGACGACCTCGTCGATCGACAACGGGTACGGCTGGTGCGCGTTGCCGACGAAGCCCGTGACACCCGGGGTGTGACGCACTGCGCCCCACGACTCGTCCGTCAGATCCATGCGCACGAGCACGTAACCCGGGATGCGCACGCGCGTACCCGACTTCTTCTGCCCGTTCTTGATCTCGGTGTAGTCCTCCATCGGAACCTCGATCTGGAAGATGTAATCCTCCATGTTGAGGCTCGTGATGCGCTGCTCGAGGTTCGTCTTCACACGCTTCTCGTAGCCCGCGTAGGAGTGGATGACGTACCAGTCACCGAACTGCGACTTGAGCTCCGCGATGAACGCCTCGCGAGGGTCGACCGCGTCAGCCTGCTCGGCCGGGGCGACCTCGGCGTCGACGACGGCCTCCTGCTCCACCTCGCGCTCGGCGTCGTCGGCGTGGGCCTCGGCGGCGCTCGGCAGTTCGCCGACTTCGCCCTGCTCGGGCGCCAGGTCAGCGTCAGGCGTGCGCACAGCGCCCGCCGCGAATTCGGCCTCTTCCGCCGCAGCCGGCGAAAGCTGCTCGGGGTTCTGCTCGGTCATCGACCTGCTTCCTTCACATGTGGGGACGTACGTCGCGTGCTCTCACACGAACGCCGCCCGCGCGGCCCCCGCGGGGGCGCTCAGGCGGCGAATCTTCGAGATGGGCCCGGGACTCAGTTCGAACCGAAGACCCAGGAGACCGCACGCGTGAACAGCCAGTCTAGACCGTTGACGTACGCCATGATGACGGCGAGGAAGACCAGGACCGCGATCGTGTACGTCGTCAACTCGTCACGCGTCGGATAAACGACCTTGCGCATCTCGCCGATGACCTGCCGGATGAACAACAGGATGCGGCCGAAGAAACCGCGGCGCTCAGATTCACCCGCGACGGAAGCCCCCGTCACGACATCGGAATCTGCCACGGCCCCGCCCTCTCGGATCAATACGCTGTGCAGGGCACGAGGGACTTGAACCCCCAACCCCCGGTTTTGGAGACCGGTGCTCTGCCAATTGAGCTAGTGCCCTTCGCGAGCGAACCCGCGCGACGCGGCGGTTGAGTGCCGTGTCGACCCCCAACTGTACGGGACGACGACGCTCGAACGGAAATCTGGCCCTCCCCCGTGCGTGATGCGCGGCAGCCGTCGCGCGAGGGCGGTGACAGGATGAGCGGGTGACGAGTCGCGACACCTCCCCCAGCCGCTCCCGGCGAGACCTCGACGCCCTGCCGAAGGCGCACCTGCACCTGCACTTCACCGGCTCGATGGCGTTCGACACCCTGCTCGACATGAGCGTGACGCACGGCGTCCGGCTGCCGGACAGCCTGAGGCGCAGCTGGCCTCCTCAGCTCGCATCGGCCCGCGACGAGCGGGGTTGGTTCCGCTTCCAACGCCTCTACGACGCCGCCCGCGCCTGCGTGCGTAGCGAGGATGACATGCGCCGCATCGTCGACGAGGCCGCCGCGAGCGATGCGCGTGAGGGCTCACGATGGTTGGAGATCCAGGTCGACCCCACGTCCTACGCACCGTTCGTCGGCGGCATCACACCCGCCTTGGAGATCGTGCTCGACGAAGCTGCGCGGGCCGGTGAGCGTCACGGCATCGGGGTGGGCGTCGTAGTCGCGGCGTCACGGCTACGGCATCCCCTCGACGCGCGGACGTTGGCCCGGCTCGCGGCGAAGAACGCCGGCGGTGTCGTCGGCTTCGGATTGAGCAACGACGAACGCCGCGGCGACACCTCCGCGTTCGCGCCGGCGTTCCGCATCGCGCGCAACGCGGGCCTCGCCTCACTGCCCCACGGGGGCGAACTGCTAGGCGCCGACGCCGTGAGCGAGACGCTCGACGCGCTGCACCCCACGCGGCTCGGGCACGGGGTGCGTTCCGCGGAATCGCCTGAGGTGTTGGCGCGCGTCGTCGATGCCGGCGTCGGGCTCGAGGTGTGCCCCGGCAGCAATGTGGCACTCGGCGTGTACGAGAGCGCCCCGGAGGTGCCCCTGCGTCCCTTGTTCGACGCAGGCGCGCGGATGGCGCTCGGCGCCGACGACCCGCTGCTGTTCGGCTCACGCCTCACGGATCAGTACCGCACCGCGCGCGACGTCCACGGATTCAGCGACGCCGAACTCGCCCAGCTCGCGCGCGACAGTTTCACGATCTCGAACGCGCCGGCGGACGTCGTCGCGGCCGCGGACGCCGACATCGACGCCTGGCTCGCCGCACCGCCTGCTTGAGCGCTCAGCCGGCCTCCCAGATTGCTGCGTCGCGCTCGAGCATCGAGTGCGCGGACGCCCGAGGTGGGCGGAGCGGGTCAGGCGATCGGTTCGAGCCCGACCCACACGGGCTCGGGCACGAGACGCACGCCGAACGCGGCCTCGACGCCGTCGACGATCTCGGTGGCGAGGGCCACGACGTCCGATGCGCCGGCATCGCCACGGTTCGTCAGAGCGAGCGTGTGCTTGGTCGACAACGCCGCCGGGCCGGGCATGTTGTACCCCTTGCCGAAGCCGGCCTTGTCGATGAGCCAGGCCGCCGACGTCTTGAGCAACCCCGGGTGCGCCGCGCCGGCGGGGAATTCGGGCGGTGTGGGTCCGTCGGCGCCGAGGCGCTCGGCCGCTCGCTCGCGGATGCGCGCCATGACGCGTTCGGAGACGATCGGGTTGGTGAAGAACGAACCGCACGACCAGGTGTCATGATCGGCCTCGACGACGACCATCCCGCGCTTGGAACGCTGGGCGAGGACGGCCTCGCGGGCGTCGGCGAGCGGAACGCGATCGCCCTGCTCGACGCCGAGCCCCGCGGCGAGATCCGCGTACGCGATGGGCTGGCTGCGATCGGCCTTGCGCAGCTGGAACGACACGTCGAGCACGACGTAGCGACCGCTCGCGTCGCCATCACGGAAGGGGGTGTTCTTGAAGAGGCTGTGACGGTAGGTGAAGTCGCAGTCGGCGTTGGCGAACGTCTTGATCTGCTGGGTGACACGGTCGTACGTCCGTACGCTCGCGACGGTCTGCGCGACCTCCTGGCCGTACGCGCCGACGTTCTGCACGGGCGTCGCGCCGACGAGCCCCGGGATACCCGACAACGCCTCGATGCCGGACCAGTCGTGGCTGCACGCGTACGCGACGAACTCGTCCCACACCATGCCGGCGCCGACACGAACCGTCACGCCCCCGCAGTCGGAGTCGTGCTCGACCTCGAGGGTGTCGTTCGCGATCTTGACGACCGTGCCGGGAAAACCCTCGTCCGCGATGAGCAGGTTCGAACCGCCCGAGAGCACGAGCAGCGGCTCCTCGGCGTCATCGACCTCGCGCACGACGTCGACGATCTCGTCGATCGTCTCCGCGACCACGAGACGTCGAGCAGGGCCACCGACATGCATCGTCGTCAGGCTCGCGAGCGGGACGTCGAACTGCTCCTGCATGAAGACCTCGATCAGAGTTGGATGACTGCTCTCGTTCGACTCAAGACCTTAGTGCCTGCCACCGACACCGCCGCGTCCAGCGTCACCCTGCCCGCGTCGTCGTCGCGCGAGAACAGCGAGACGACGATGTCGACGCGTGCATCGCCGCCGGCAGGCACGACGACGGGCGCGGCGAAGCGGGTGCCGAAGGAGACGATCAAGTGCCCCTGCGCCAGCTCCTCGATGCGTGAGGCGACCAGCCCCATCGTCAGCATGCCGTGGGCGATGACGTCGGGCAGGCCGACGCTCTTGGCGAACGCCTCGTCCTGGTGGATCGGGTTCTGATCGCCGCTGGCGTCGGCGTAGGCGACGAGATCGGCGCGTCGAAGCGTTTCGCTCGTCTCGAGCAACGTGTCGCCCGCGCTCGCGGACGTGAGGTCGACGCTGCGGTGTTCGTGCTCGCTCATGCGTGTGCCTCCTCTGCCCTGATGACGACGACGCTCGTCGTGTCAGCTCGATGCGACCCATCAGCGGTCGTGACGGCGGTGGCGAGCGTGACCATGTCGTGTCCGCCGGCCGAGCGAACGCGCGCGACGGTCGTCTCGGCGATGAGCGCCTCTCCCGCGACGATCGGCGCGTGATGCGTGAACGTCTCCTCACCATGGACGAGGCGCGAGAAGTCGACGCCGGCCTCCTCATCGCGCATGAAGAGCGCCTCCGCCTGCTGGGCGAGCGTGACGGCGAACGTCGTCGGCGCGACGATGTCCGTGTGGCCCGCGGCGCGGGCGGCGTCGACGTCGAGGCAACGGTCGTCGCTCGTGCGGACGGCGCGGGCGAACGTCACGATCTCATCGCGCGTGACGACGTGCGCCTGCGGCATGCGGTAGGTGCGGCCCTCGACCGCCGGGTTCACTGGCATGTCTCGACGCTAGAGGTGCCTCGGCGTTACTCGGAAGTCGGAGAGGCGCGAGGTCGAGGCGCGCATAGGTTCGAAGACGGCAGCACGACGGACGTCAGACGCATGTGACCGACAATCGCAGATGGGGACGAAAATCGCGAAGGTGGACAGGATTCGCCGATGGGGCGGGAATCGCAGATGGGGCGGGGTTGCGAAACGGCCGTCACCCTCGAGGGGTGACGGCCGTGACGTGTGGTTCAGACGAGATCAGCGGGTCTCGCGGTGAGCCGTGTGCTTCGTGCAGCGCTTGCAGTACTTCGCCAGCTCGAGACGGTCGGGGTTGTTCCGACGGTTCTTCTTGGTGACGTAGTTGCGCTCCTTGCACTCGGTGCAAGCCATCGTGATCTTCGGGCGAACGTCAGCGCTCTTCGAGGCCATGTCCTACACCTACTCTCAAAAAAGTCGAAAACTGTCGCGAGACAGACTGTCGGGAAAAACTTGGTAGCGGGAGCGGGACTCGATCCCGCGACCTCACGATTATGAGTCGTGCGCTCTAACCAGCTGAGCTACCCCGCCATGCCATGATCGCCGTCTCCGGCGCTCACGCGAGCCCCCAAACGGAATCGAACCGTTGACCTTCTCCTTACCATGGAGACGCTCTGCCGACTGAGCTATAGGGGCCTCACGCCACTGCCGCCGAGGCTATTTCAGCTGCTCAGCGCGTTTCAGGCGCGAGGAACACCTTACACGGCGCCCGAACGAACACGAAATCGACGAGCCCACGGCGCCGGACGCGGTGCCGCCGCGGATCGCCCCACGAAGTCGGGATCGGGTCGTCGTCACCGTCCCGGCGCCGAGACGTGTCACGCACGAGACGCGGGATCCCGACGGCACGTCATGCCGTCGGGATCCCGCGTCTCAGGGGTGTGCCTCACAGCGGACGGATCGTGCCCCGAGCGTGCTCCGTGCCCTTCTTGGCGTTGCGCAGCGCGAGGTCGAACGACCCCGGCCCGCCCGCAGACTGCGCGATGAAACGCACCGTCGACGGGATGAGCACCGGCTTCTTGAACGCAACGTTCACCTCGTAGGCGTCGGGCAACCGGTTCTCGAGCGCGCCGAGCATGCGGGCCTTGCTCCACATGCCGTGCACGATCGTCGTCGGGAAGCCGAGCGCCTTCGCGGCGAGCGGGTTCATGTGGATCGGGTTGACGTCGCCCGACACCTTTGCGTATCGGCGTCCGAGGTCGCCGGCGAGGCGCCACGTTGCACCGAAACCGTCGATGGCGTCCGGCTCGTCGACCTTCGGCGGCACCTCTCCGTCGACCTTCGCGCCGCGAAAGAGGTACGTCGAGCGGTCCTCCCACACGAGTTCGCCGTCGACGTACGCCTCACCGACGAGGTCGGCCTGCGCACCACGGAAGTGCGGGCGCAGGTTCTCGACCCGCGCGCGCAGCTCCAGCGTCTCGCCCAACAGCACCGGACGGTGCTGACGGATCGTGTTCTCGAGGTGCACCGAACCCATGAGGGCGAACGGGAAGCCCGGATCCGACATGAGCGCGACCTGCAGCGGGAAGACGAGCACGTGCAGGTACGTGCTCGGCACCCGGTTGCTCAACGCGAACCCGCAGACCGCGTCGTAGTCGGCGACGTCCGCGACGCTCGGCGTCACGTCGCGTCGCACGACCTCGAGGTCGGGCAGCGTCCGCCCCTTGCGCTTCGACCCGGTGACGACGGCTTTCGCGAACATGGGGCCGAGCTTCTTCTCGCCCTTCAGCTCGATCGTGCGCGTCACGTCAGGCTCCGATCTGGCTCTGCCCGCACACGCGCAGCACCTGGCCGGTGACGCCCGCCGAGCCCGGCTCGGCGAAGAACGCGATGGCCTCGCCGACGTCGATCGGGTTGCCGCCCTGCATCATCGAGTTGAGGCGGCGGCCCACCTCGCGCGTCGCCATCGGAATCTTGGACGTCATGTCGGTCTCGATGAAGCCGGGCGCGACGGCGTTGACGGTGATGTCGCGCTCGGCCAGCTTCTCCGAGAGCTCACGCACCATGCCGATGACGCCGGCCTTCGACGCCGCGTAGTTCGCCTGACCGCGGTTGCCGCCGATACCGGAGGTCGAGGCGACCGACACGATGCGTCCGCGGTCCTTGAGACCACCCTTCGTCGCCGGGTCGAGCAGCACCTCGTTGATGCGGAACTGCGCGCCGAGGTTGACGTCGACGACCGAGTTCCAGCGCGCCTCGTCGGTGTTGACGAACAGCTTGTCGCGCGTGATGCCCGCGTTGTGGACGATGACGTCGAGCTTGTCGGCGTGACGGGCGACGGCTTCGGCGATCTTCGCTCCCGCGTCGGGTGAGGTGATGTCGAGCCCGAGCGAGGTGCCGCCGATCTCGTTGGCGACCTTGCTCAGCGCGTCCCCGGCGGCCGGGATGTCGACGGCGATGACGTGCGCACCGGCGCGGGCGAACACGCGCGCGATCTGCGCGCCGATGCCGCGCGCCGCACCCGTGATGACGGCGACCTGGCCTGCGAACGGCTGGTGCCAGTCGGCGACCTCGGTGACGGCGTGCTTGCGGATGCGGATCGGCTGACCCGACACATACGCCGAGCGGCTCGAGCCGAAGAAGCGCAGCGGCGCCTCGAGCACGGCCGCGTCGCCCTGGGCGTCGGGGTCGATCCAGAACAGGTTCGCCGAGCCGCCGGCGCGCAGTTCCTTGCCGATCGAGCGCGTGATGCCCTCGAACGCCTGCGCCGTCGCGGCGGCTTCGACGTCGTCGAGCGCGGACGGCGTCGTCGCCATGACGATGACGCGCGCCGACCTGCCGAGCGCCTTGACCGCCGGGATGGCGATCTCGCGGAACGTCTCGAGGTCGGTCAGCTTCGTCGCCGCGGTGACGTCGATGACGAACGCGCCGAGCTTGTCGGAGTACGTCGCCTCTGCGGTGGCGTCGACCACGTCGGCGCCGGAGCCGCGCAGGATCGCCGCGGCCGTCGAACCGACGACGCCGGAACCGACCGTGCCGACGGCGGCGGGGCCGTCGAGCAGGTCCTGACCGACCTCGTAACGGCGCAGGACGGGCGGCTGCGGCAGCCCGATCTGCTTGGCGAGCTTCTTGCCGAAACCGTTGTTGACGAAGTTCGAGTAACCGTCAGCCATCACACTGCCTCCAGAATCGCGACGACGCCCTGGCCACCAGCGGCGCACACGGAGATGAGGCCGCGGCCGGAGCCCTTCTCGTGCAGCTGCTTGGCGAGCTGCGCGATGATGCGGCCACCGGTGGCCGCGAACGGGTGGCCCGCGGCGAGCGAGCTTCCGTTGACGTTGAGCTTGCTGCGGTCGATCGAGCCGAGCGGCGCGTCGAGACCGAGCTTGTCCTTGCAGAACTCGGGGCTCTCCCAGGCCTTGAGCGTGGCGAGCACCGTCGAGGCGAACGCCTCGTGGATCTCGTAGAAGTCGAAGTCCTGCAGGCTCAGACCGTTGCGCGCGAGCAGGCGCGGCACCGCGTACGCGGGGGCCATGAGCAGGCCCTCCTTGCCGTCGACGTAGTCGACCGCGGCGGCCTCGCCGTCGACGAAACGGGCGAGCAGCGGCAGATTGCGCTCCTTCGCCCACGCCTCGCTGCCGAACAGCACGGCCGAGGCGCCATCCGTCAGCGGCGTCGAGTTGCCGGCGGTCATCGTCAGGCCCTCGCCCTTGCCGAAGACCGGCTTGAGCTTCGCGAGCTTCTCGGCCGTGCTGTCGGGACGCAGGTTGTTGTCCTTGGCGAGGCCGAGGAACGGCGTGATGAGGTCGTCGAAGAAGCCACGCTCGTAGGCGGCGGCCATCTTCTGGTGCGACGCGGCGGCGAGCTCGTCCTGGGCCTCACGCGTGATGCCCCACTCCTTGGCCGTGATGGCCATGTGGTCGCCCATCGCGAGGCCGGTGCGCGGCTCCGAGTTGCGGGGCTGCTCGGGCGCGAGCTGGTTCGGGCGGATCGAGGCGAACGCCTTGAGGCGATCCGGCGTCGTCTTCGCGTAGTTCGCCTTCATGAGCGTCTTGCGCAGACCCTCGTTCAGTGCGAGCGGCGCGTCGGACGTCGTGTCCGTGCCACCGGCGATCGCCGAGTCGATCTGGCCGAGCTTGATCTTGTTCGTCACCAGGATCGCGGCCTCGAGACCCGTCGCGCAGGCCTGCTGGATGTCATAGGCCGGCGTCGTCGGCGCGAGGTGGCTGCCGAGGACGGATTCGCGGGTGAGGTTGAAGTCGCGCGAGTGCTTGATGACAGCACCGGCGACGACCTCACCGAGACGCTCACCCGAGAGGGAGAAGCGCGAGACGAGGCCGTCGAGGGCCGCCGTCAGCATGTCCTGGTTGGAGGCCTTGAGGTAGGCGCCGCCCGAGCGGGCGAACGGGATGCGGTTGCCGCCGATGACGTAGGCGTCACGGATCGTGGTCATGAATCGCTCCGGTTGAGTCGTGGTGGGTCGTGCGCGAGTCGATGACGAGGCCGCGCGGACGTCAGCACTCGTCAAAACTTACCGATACGGACAGTAGCAGGTACGGCGCGTACGCGATACCGTGTCAGGCATGTCCACCACCACCCGAGCAACGAGCGCCCAACCCGACGGACGCGACGCGCGCTGGGCCGCCCATCGCGTCGCCCGCCGTCGCGAGCTCGTCGACGCCGCCCTGCGCGCCATCCGCCGTCACGGCGCCGGGGTGGGGATGGACGAGATCGCGGCCGAGGCCGGCACGAGCAAGACCGTCATCTACCGTCACCTCGGCGACCGGCTGGGGCTCTACCTCGCCGTGTGCGAATCGGTCGACGCGCTCATCCTCGCCGAGATCGACGCGGCCGCGAGCGCCACGTCGGATGGTGACGGCGACGCCCGCGCCACCGGTTCGTCCGCGCGACGCACGCCCGGGCCCGCGATGCTCGGCGCCGTCATCGACTCCTACCTGCGCCTCGTCGAACGCGATCCCGAGGTGTACCGGTTCGTCGTGAGGCGCCCGGACGTGACGCTGCCGGAGGGTCCTGGCGATCCCGTCACCGGCCTTTCGGGACGGATCGCCGACAACCTCTTCGACCTCCTGCTGGCCTTCGGCCCCGACACCGAGGAAGCTCGCGGGAGAGCGCGAGCGTTCGCGTGGGGCGTCGTCGGCCTCGTCAAGGAATCGGCCGACCGGTGGCTGGAGAGCCCCGGCGGATTGAGTCGCGCGCAACTCGCCGCCCACCTCGCCGCGCTCGCCCACGGCGGCCTCGCCGGGGCGCTGGCGCGAGACGCGCCAGGGCCGGCCGATGCGCACATCGCTACTGCTGGCCCCGGCGGCGTCGACCAACCCGACCGCCCCGCCGACACCGGACGCGACGAGCGAAGCATCCACGACGACACTGCCCGATCCGACGAAACACCGACGTTCGACCCGGCCGGATGACACGATCCGTTCCGAGGCAGCTCTCACCCGCAGGCCGCACCGCGGCGCCCGCGGCCGACAAGGAGGACGACATGAGCACGACTCCCGAGACCACGACCGAGAACACTTCGCCCGCGCCCGCGACGAACGACGTCGTCGAGCAGATGCGCATCGCGCTCGACGGGCCGTGGCGCGACCTGCGCGAGCGGATCCGCGGCGAGCTGCCGTGGGAGGCCATCAGTGGCACGCCCGGCGAGTCGATCGAGGCTCAGCGCGAGCGAGTGACGCGTCAGGTGCTCGCGCTCGCCGACAAGGGGTACGGCTCGATCGGTTTCCCGACGCAGTACGGCGGCACGCTCGACTACGGCGCGTCCTGCGTCGCGTTCGAGATGGAGGCCTACGGCGACCTGTCGCTGCTCATCAAGAACGGCGTCCAGTTCGGTCTGTTCGGCGGCGCCGTCTCGCGCCTCGGCACCGACAAGCACCTCGCCGCGTACGTGCCCGACATCATGAGCGGCAAGCTCATGGGCTGCTTCGCGATGACGGAGGTCGGCCACGGCTCGAACGTCGCCGCCGTCGAGACGACCGCGACGTACGACGTGGAGACCGACGAGATCGTCGTGCACTCCCCCACTGTCTCCGCGACGAAGACGTACATCGGGAACGCCGCCAAGGACGGACGCGCGGCCGCCGTGTTCGCGCAGCTCGTCGTCCCGAGCGTCGGTGACGTCGCCGACGGCGAGGAGGAGACCCCGAGCAAGGGCGTCCACGTCGTCGTCGTGCCGATCCGCGACGAGGACGGCAACCCGATGCCGGGCGTCACGATCGGCGACAACGGCGTCAAGGGCGGGCTGCCCGGCGTCGACAACGGCACGATCGCGTTCGACCACGTCCGTGTGCCCCGCGAGAACCTGCTCGACAAGTTCGGTGGCATCGACGAGACCGGCACCTACGTCTCGGAGATCGACAACATCAACCGGCGCTTCTTCACGATGCTCGGCACGCTCGTGCGCGGCCGCGTGTGCGTCGGCGGCGGCGCGGGTGCGGCGGCGCAGAAGGCGCTCGCCATCGCCGTCCGCTACGGCGACCAGCGGCGTCAGTTCTCCGCTCCCGGCTCGCCCGACGAACTCGTCGTCCTCGACTACCTCGCGCATCAGCGCAAGCTGCTGCCGCGCCTCGCGAAGTCGTTCGCGCTGCGCTTCACGCAGAACGCCATGACGGCACGCCTGCAGGAACTGGAGGACGCAGCGACGTCGTCGGAGAAGGAGACGCCCGGCGCCGACCACGAGGACGCTCAGCGTGAACTCGAGGCGTGGGTCGCCGGCATGAAGGCGCAGACGACATGGCATGCGCTCGACACGATCCAGGCGTGCCGCGAGGCGTGCGGCGGCGCCGGGTACATGGCGGCCAACGGGCTGACGCAGATGCGCGCCGACGTCGACGTGTTCGCGACGTTCGAGGGCGACAACACCGTCCTCATGCAGCTTGTCGCGAAGGGGCTGCTGACGGAGTACAAGGACCAGTGGGGCGATCTCGACATCGCGGGAACGATCGCGAAGGTCACCGCGCAGACCGTCGAGGGACTCGTCGAGAACACGCTGAAGCGTGCCGGCCTGCAGCGCCTCATCGACGGCGCGACGCCGCGCAACGACGAGACGGCGCTCGACTCACGCGGCTGGCAGGAGTCGATGTTCTCCGAGCGCGCGTCGCACCTGCTCGAGACGGCCGCGATGCGGCTGCGCAAGGCGGGCAAGAGCGACGGGTTCGCCGTGTTCAACGCGGCCCAGGATCACATCCTCGCCGCGGCGAAGGCCGACATCGACCTGCGGATCTTCGAAGCGTTCAAGGAAGGCCTCGAGGCCATGCCCGAGGGCGAGGCGCGCGAGCTCATGGCGAAGGTGTTCGACCTCTACGCACTGGCGTCGATAGAGGAGGACAAGGGCTGGTTCATCGAGCACGGCCGCATCACGGCGTCACGTTCGAAGGCCGTCACGACGCGCATCAACGAGCTGTGCGCCGAGCTGCGTCCCCACGCCGTCGACCTGACGAAGGCGTTCGGCATCCCCGAGTCGTGGCTCGAGAACGACCTCATCGACCTCGGGCAAGACCGCGCCGGTGTGACGGCCTGACGACGGGTTCGACGCCTCGCGGGTTACAGGGCGCTTCGGCGGCCGACGCATCGCGGCGCGAATGCTGACGGGCGCCTCACCTGGCTGGTGAGGCGCCCGTCAGGCGTTCTGTCCGCGCGTCTGGTGATGTGCCTGGCCGCACGCGGGGGCGTCCCGGGGCTCAGCGCACCGGTTCGCTGGAGGCGACGAGCTGTTCGAACGTCATCGCCTTCTGCCCGGTGAGCAGTCGCACGTCGTTGCTGACGACGTCGAGCTCCCCCGCGGCGATCGCCGTGTAGGTGCTCACCCATGCGTCCATCTCGAACGGCTGCGGGTCGTACTTCTGCCGTGACGCGCGCGCCTGCTCGATCGTCTCGGGTTCGTAGCGGAAGTCGCGGTCGCGACCCGCGCTGAGGATGGCGGCGATCTCGTCCAGCGTCAGGGCCTGCGGGCCGGTGAGATCGTACGTGCGGCCCGCGTGCTCGCCCGGCGCGAGGAGCACCGCCTGCGCGGCACGGGCGACGTCCGCTCGGGCGACGGGCGCGACGCGTCCGTCACCCGCCGGGCCGCGGAGGACGCCGTCCTCGTCGGCGAAGTGCTCGAAGACGTCGGCATAGAAGCTGTCCCGCAGGAACGTCCACACCATGCCAGAGGCCTTGATGTGCTCCTCCGTCGCGAAGTGGTCGCGCCCGAGCGTGAACGTCGAATCGGGCGCCGCATTGAGGAACGAGGTATAGACGATGTGCTGCACGCCCGACTTCGCGGCCTGGTCGACGAAGTTGCGGTGCTCCTCGACGCGCGTCGGGCTCTCGGCCGCCGACACCATGAACAGGGTGCCGACGCCCTCGAGCGCGGCGGCGGCGTCGGGGGCTCCGTACTCGGCGACGGCGACCTCGCTCTCACCGTCGCCGTCACCGAGATGTGGCAGGCGCGAGACGTCGCGCAGGAGAAAGCGAACCGGGCGTCCCGGTGCCGAGACGAGGCGCGCGACGGCGCCGCCGACGGCACCCGTCACACCGGTGACACCGATGCGGGGAAGAGTGGTGGAATCTGCGCGAAAGGCCATGTGCCCATCATGCCCGTCTATCGTGGCGCGCATGAGAACGATTCAGCACATCGCGGTGGCGGAGGAGTGGCGGGACGCGCTCGAGAACGGCGAGTACATCTGGTCGACGCGCGGCATGACGATCGAACAGGTCGGCTACCTGCACGCGAGTTTCCCCGAGCAGGTGCGGCCGACGCTCGAGCGGTTCTACTCGGACATCGACGTGCCGCTGGTGCTGCTGACGTTGGACGCGGACGCCATCGTCGCGGCGGGGCTCGAGGTTCGCGTCGAACCCGCGCTCCCCGGCGCGGTGGGCAGCGAGAAGTTTCCGCATGTCTACGGTGGCCCTCTGCCGACGTCATGCGTGAGCAACGTCGAGGCGATCGGACAGCCGCCGGCTGCGTGAGCGTGGCGCCCACTCGGCAGACGGGCCTTGGCAAGACGAGAGCCCCGCAGACGAATCTGCAGGGCTCTCGGTGCATCTGTGGTGCCAGGTGAAGGATTCGAACCTTCGTAGCTTTCGCGACGGATTTACAGTCCGCTCCCATTGGCCGCTCGGGCAACCTGGCGCGCGTGCTCGGAAACCATAGCAAGAGCGCGCGCCGTTGAGCGAATCGGCAGGGCACGCGCGGGTGTGCGAGGTCACGGCGGCGCGGCGGCGTCGCCGTCAGGAAATGATGCCGGCTGGAACGGTGACGCGACGGCGCGGGATCGGCGTCACGGCATAATGAGGCGCAGGAAGCGCCCGCGTTCAACGAAGGAGAAACCGTGGCAGACAGCTCGTTCGACATCGTCAGCAAGATCGACAAGCAGGAGGTCGCCAACGCGGTCAACCAGGCCGCGAAGGAGATCAGTTCTCGCTATGACTTCAAGAACGTCGGCGCGTCGGTCGAACTCTCCGGGGAATCGATCGTCATGAAGGCCAACTCCGAGGAGCGCACGCTCGCCGTCCTCGACGTGCTGCAGACGAAGCTCGTCAAGCGTGGTGTGTCGCTCAAGACGCTCGACTACGGCGACGACGAACCGACGCCGAAACTCTCCGGCAAGGAATACCGCCTCGAGGCGAAACTCAAGGAGGGCATCTCGAGCGAGAACGCGAAGAAGATCAGCAAGATCATCCGCGACGAGGGCCCCAAGAGCGTCAAGGCCCGCATCGAGGGTGACGAACTGCGCGTCACGAGCAAGAGCCGCGACGACCTGCAGGAGGTGCAGGCCCTGCTCAAGGGTTCCGACCTCGACGTCGCACTGCAGTTCACGAACTACCGCTGACCGGCGTACTTCACCACCCGATGGACGAGGGCCCCGCACCGACTCGCTCGGCGCGGGGCCTCGTCGTCGGCATCCTCGACGTCAGCGCCAGGGGTGGCGCAGGATCAGTTCGGTGTTGCGGTCGGCGTCGGCGCCCATGAGGGCGGCGGAGCGGTTCGGATCGTTGTAGGACAGCTCGCGGTACAGCGACGCCAGATCCGCCTGGTCCTGCCCTGTCGTCGACGCTGCGTACGGCGCGGCCGACTCGACCAGCGTCGTGTACAGGCTGAGCGTGCCGTCGGCGTTGTCACAGAGCTCGATGATGCGCGCGTGCTGCGGGAAGTCGACGTGGCTCGCCGTGTTGATCTCCCAGAACGACCGTCGCGGATCGGCGTGACGATGCGCGGTGATGCGGTTCTCGTGCGTGTGCCCGTTGACCCACGCCACGACGTTGCGGAAGCGCATGAGCGTGTCGCGCACCTCGCGCCCGGCGTGCCGCAGTTCGGGCGTGGCCGGGTCGAGCAGCACGTTCGTCATCGTCGTGCTCGTGTGATGGCTGAAGATGACGAACATCTCGTCGGCGACGGCATGGCGTTGTGTGCGACCCCAGAAGTCGACGTACGTGCTGCTGCCCGCGGTGAGGACACGCTGCAACCACAGGAACTGCTCGTGCCCGAGGCTGCCCTCGGTGAATCCGGCGCGGTTCGTCGAATCGAGCGAGATGCCCGTGACACCGTCGGCGATGCGGAACGTGTAGTAGCCGCGCCCGGTCGCCACGTTCTCGTCCGTGAAGCCATGGCCGCCGCTCGGCAGGTGCGCGCGCATGTACTCCGTCGGGGTGAACGGCCTGCGGCGCTCATCGGGTGTGACGTGCCAGGTGTTCTTGGTGCTGCTGCTGACGCCCTTGATCGCCGTGCTGCCGGTCGCGAAGGTGCGTCGCAGTGCCGCATCGGACGTGCCCGAGGTGAAGCCGGTGAACTTCACGTCGCCGGTGTACATCGCGGCCAGTGCACCCCAGTCGGACGGCAGGACGCCGCTGACGGAGTCGTCGTGGTTGCCGAAGACCGAGAACCATCGCACGTTCAGCCCCGGGCTGCGGTGCGCTGCCGTGGCGCGGCGGAAGAAGCCGTCGAGGACCGGGAAGCCTGCGCTGACGTACCGGTCGCGGACGGAGGCATTCTCGACGTTGTAGTACTGCGGGTTGCCGCTCGTCTGCGCGCCCTCCCACCGGTCGCTCGCGCCCGTGTTCGGGGTGATGACGCCGCCGTTCATGACTGCGAGGTACCACTCGAGCTCGACGTGCTCGTGGTTGTCCGTGTTGTCACCCGTCGAGACGACGCAGTCGAACCGGCGCCCGGTGAACGGGCCCTTGGCGAGGTCGTTGACCCGCTCGACCAGCTGCGCCGCCCCCTGGGTGCCGAGAGCCTCCTGCGGGCGGCACGCGCTCGAGTTGACCGTGTTGAGGAACTCGAAGCGCACCGGGCTCTGCGCGTCGACGACGTGCAGGTCGGTGAACTGGACGATGCTCGCGAGGCCGGTGCGGGTGTCGTCGCGGGAAGGTCGCGGCTCGGCGAGGTCGGCGCGCACGACGAGGGGGTAGCCCGGCCCGGCCGTCAGACGCGTGTAGCCGCTCGTCGCCACCGGGGCCGCAGCCTGCTCGAGCGTCGTGCCGCGGGTGTAGACCGAACGATCCGCGGCCTGCGCGAGTTGGGCGTTGGTCGCGGCGAGCGCTGCGGTGACGAGGGAGCCGGAGGCGCCCTTGAGGAACGCGCGACGTGTGGGGCGAGGCATGACGACAACTCTCCGTCGGGGATGAGGAGGTGCCAGCGTGCCCCTGGCGCGGGGCATGGACGTGACGGGCGGCTGAATGCGACGTGAACTCGTAGCTCCTCAACCGACCTGATTCTCGGGCCCGACAACGAGGCATTCGAGGCGCGGATCATCGAGGAACCGCTGGGCCAACGACGCCTCGGCGGCGAGGTAGGTGCTCACGAGATCGGTGTCGTTCGCCAGGCACCACGCGCCGGATTCGGGGTAGACGATCGAGACCGTGTGCCAGTCGTCGACGAGGACGATCTCGTCGAAAGCGCCGGTGAACGGCACGATCTCTCGCTCCGGTTGGTCGATGCGACATTGTGTGGCGCCCTCGACGTCCAACCCGCCGATGCCGGCCCAGATCCCCTGGACGATGCGGGACGCATCGGCACGCCGCCTGAGATCGTCGCGCAACAGCTGATGGATGACACGGCGCTCGGGCTCCGGAATGACCCCCTCGACGAGCTCGACGCCGCGTTCGCTCTCGAAGTCGAGGTCGATCAAACCATCAGGACGACGATCGGGGCGCCAGCCCGGCTCGTCGAGTCGGGCGTCGGGCAGGGCACTCCATCGCAGGCGCGTGATGTCGTCGTCGCGCTTCTCGATCGGGTGCAGGATGCGGACATACGCGTCGAATCCGCGCCCGACGAGCCCGTCGACCGTCGAGAACCCGCCGAAGGACGGTTGCCAGGCCAGCACATCGACGGGGTGAAGGGCGAACCCGTCGCTCCAGTGATCCGCGCGAACTCGGACGCCTCGCTCTGCGACGAGGCACTGCGCCGGCGTGAGATCGGCGTCGGGATCGACGGAGAAACCGACGCTCACCGCGCCGGCACGCTGCCCAGCCGGGGCCAGTTCCATCGGCAGGGTTCCGGGCATCTCGTCGAGAAGGGCCTCGAGCTCTGCCTCGTCGACGTCGTCCTCCGTGACATCCGGCGTGGGCGGGAAGAGCGCGAACCGGGTCTTGACGGCGAGCGCCGTCACGAAGAGAAGTGGGAAGCGGGCCCGCTCGCCGCGCGGCCACCATCGCGGGGCTGACAGTTCGTACCACCCGAACTGCTTCGGGCCGCGCCACGATCGCCAGTCGATGAGGTAGTCAGCGCTTCGCATCTCGTCCCGGGTCATGGCATTGACGCTATGGGGCGCCTGCTCACCCCGTCCACACTTTTTCTGGTGCCCCCGCCTGACGGCCAGCTCCTACGGTGTTCCTCGAACCGTGGATGAGGTGCGCATCGCGACGGCGCCGAGACCATCGCAGCGGTTACGTAAAGGTAAGGATCGCAGCCCGGCGACAAGTACCTGTGACGGGGCGTACCATGCAAAGAGCGATCAAGCTACCCATGAGTTAAGAAAGGCGGCGTCCCATGCCCCGCAACATCTACGACGAAGACCACGAGGCGTTCCGCGCTTCCGCCCGCGAGTTCGTCGAGCGCACCCTCGCCCCGCGTGCCGAGGAGATGATCCGCGATCACGTCATCGCGCGTGACATCTGGCTCGAGGCCGGCAAGCAGGGCTTCTTCGGCCTGTGCATCCCGGAGGAGTACGGCGGCGCCGGCATCGACGACTACCGCTTCAACGCGATCTTCGCCGAAGAGATCAGCAAGTTCACCGCCGCCGTCGCGTCGTGCTTCGGCATCCACTCGGATGTCACCGCGCCGTACATCGTCAGCCTCGGCACCGAGGAGCAGAAGCAGAAGTACCTGCCGCGCGTCGCGACGGGTGAGCTGATCCTGTCGATCGGCATGACGGAGCCGTCGGGCGGTTCGGACCTCGCCAACCTCAAGTCGACGGCCGTCAAGGCTGACGACGGTTCGGGCGACTGGATCCTCAACGGCTCGAAGACGTTCATCACGAACGGCCACCAGTGCGACGTCGCCGTCGTCGCGGCACGCACGGACCCGAGCAAGGGCGCCAAGGGCATCTCGCTGTTCCTCGTCGAGGCCGGCACGGAGGGCTTCACGAAGGGCAACAAGCTCGACAAGGTCGGCCAGGTCGAGTCCGACACCTCCGAGCTGTTCTTCGACAACGTGCGCCTGCCCGCCGACGCGCTGCTCGGCCCGCAGGACCTCGGCTTCATCGCGATGATGAAGCACTTGCCGCAGGAGCGCATCGGCAACGCCATCGCGAACATCGCGAACGCGAAGCAGATCCTCGCCGAGACGATCCAGTACTGCAAGGACCGCAAGGCGTTCGGTCAGCCGATCGGCTCGTTCCAGCACAACACGTTCAAGATCGCCGAGATGGTGACGAAGATCGAGGTCTCCGAGGCGTACATCGACGACTGTGTCGCCGCGCACGCCGAGGGCAAGCTGACGGCCGTCGACGCCGCGAAGGCGAAGTGGTGGGCCGCCCAGGTGCAGTGCGACGTGCTCGACGAGTGCGTGCAGTTGCACGGTGGCTACGGCTACATGAACGAGTACCGCGTGGCACGTGCGTGGCGTGACGCTCGCGTGCACAAGATCTGGGCCGGTTCGAACGAGATCATGAAGATGATCATCGGGCGTGACCTGGGTTTGTGACGAGCGAATACCGAAGGTCGAGGGCCATGGCCCTCGGCCGTAGGTGAGCGTCCGGCGAAGGGTTGTGGAGGTTCGTGCTACCCAGAGCACGAACCTCCACAACCCTCGTGGGAGCGGCTGCCACCCGTCAGGCGAACGCGTCGGCGGCTGTCGTCGTCGAGCCCACCGCGTCAGGCTGCTTCGTCCAGGACGCTTGGGCGTTGAGGACGCGGATGGCTTCGTCCGGGCCGTAGGGCAGGCCATTTTCGCGCATGTCGGCGGTCGTGTGCGCGTCTTCGACGAGCGTCATGTCGTAGCCGCGGTGGATGCCGCCGTAGAACGTCGAGCGGATGCAGGCGTCGGTCTGGGCGCCGCAGAGGACGATGCGTTTGACGTCGCGCTCCTGCAGACGTTCGGCGAGGTCGGTCTCGACGAACGCATCACCCCACGTCTTGTGGACGACCAGTTCGCCAGGTGCCGGAACAAGCTGCGGGACGACCTGCCATGCGTCGCTGTCACGCGGCATCCCCGGGTCGGAGTGCTGCACCCAGATGACGGGCACACCCTGCTCACGCGCCCGATCGACGAGCGATGAGATCTTCGCGACGACGTCGTCGCTGTTGACGGATTCGGCCATGACATCGTTCTGCACATCGACGACGAGAAGTGCTGTTTCGCTCATGCAGTCAGCGTAGGTGGCCCCGGTGACAACGCTGCCCGGACGTCCCACTCGATGCAGAACGACGCCAGGCGGAGACGCGGCGGCCCGCGGACGTCCCACTTCATGTCAGGCGGCGCCATGTGGGGAAGTCATCAGGCCTGACGGGCAGTGCGCAGGACAATGCCATCCAGTTGTTGAGCAATGCTCAACAAGATGCCCCAGGAGCGTTGTCGGTGTGGTGTGATGTGATGCACAGCACAGTCAACGTCTGGAGTGCACATGTCCGAGCTGCCCGTCGTCTCCACCACGCTCTCCCTCGCCAGCGTGCTCGCCGAACCGGCGCGCCGCACCCCTGACGCTCTTGCCCTGATCGAGGGCGAGCGTCGACTCACGTACGCGGAGGTCTGGCGCGAGGCGCGCACGGTCGCCGCGCAACTCATCGCGGACGGCGTCACGCCCGGCGACCGCGTCGCGCTGCTGGCGCCCAACGTCGTCGAGTTCGTCACGAGCTACTACGGCATCCTCGCGGCGGGTGGCGTCGTCGTCCCCGTGCCGACGCTGCTGCAAGGGCGCGAGGCCGCCTACCTCCTCGAGACGGCCGAGGTGAGCCGCCTGCTCCACCACCCGGCTGTCGCGGCGACGGCGACGAAGGCGTCGGAGATCACCGGCGTCCCCGCGGTCGACATCACCACGTACGCGGCCAGCGCCGAACCCATCAGCAACTTCGTGGCACGCGAGCCGCTCGACCCCGCCGTCATCTTCTTCACGAGCGGCACGACGGGCAAGCCCAAGGGCGCGATCCTCACCCATCTCAACCTGGTGATGAACTGCACGGTCAGCGCGTTCGACGGCAACGGCGTCGCGGCGGGCGCCGTCGTCCTGGGGTGCCTGCCGTTGTTCCACATCTTCGGTCAGTCCGTCTCGCTCAACGCGGCGTTCCGGCGCGGCGTCACCGTCGTCCTGCAGCCCCGTTTCGACGCGACGGAGGCGCTGCGCCTCATGAACGCCGAGGGCGTGACGATGATCTGCGCCGTGCCGACGATGTACATCCAGCTGCTCAAGGCGGTCGGCGAGCACCCCGAGATCCCCGTCCCGCAGCTCGCTGACGCCATCAGCGGCGGCGCGTCGCTGCCCGTAGCCGTGCTCGAGAAGTTCGAGAGGGTGTTCTCGACGAAGATCCACGAAGGCTACGGCCTCAGCGAGACCTCGCCGTCGATCACGTCGAACCAGGAGGCGCTCGGCGTCGAACCGGGCACCGTCGGACACGCGCTGTGGGGCATCGACATGGGCATCGCCGACCTGACGGTGCCCGAACGCGTCGAGCTGCTGCCGCCGGGCGAACGCGGCGAGGTCGTCTGCCGCGGCCACGCCATCTTCGCCGGCTACTGGAACAACCCGGCCGCGAGCGCCGAAGCCCTGCAGGACGGATGGTTCCGCACCGGCGACATCGGCATCCAGGACGAGACGGGGCGGGTGCGCATCGTCGACCGAACGAAGGATCTCGTCATCCGCGGCGGGTACAACGTCTACCCGCGCGAGGTCGAGGAGACGCTGATGCGCTATGACGGCGTCGCGCAGGTCGCCGTGATCGGCGTGCCCGACGAGCAGTACGGCGAGGAGATCATGGCCGTCGTCGTGCCGTCCGACGACGCTGCGCTCGACGCTGAGACGCTCGTCGCCTGGAGCCGAGAGCAGCTCGGATCGCACAAGTACCCGCGCCGCGTCGACATCGTCGAGGCGCTGCCGCTCGGGCCGAGCATGAAGGTGCTCAAGCGCGAACTTCGCACGAGGTACGCCGAAGGGGCATAGTGTTGTTGAGCAACGCTCAATAGCGTTGCGTGCGTCTTTCGAGAGGAATGCTTCATGACTGCACAGGCCAGCCGCTTCACTGGCAAGGTCGCGATCGTCACCGGCGCGAGCCGCGGGATCGGCCTCGCCATCGCCCAGCGCTTCGTCGACGAGGGCGCGAACGTCATCATCACCGCGCGCGGCCAGGAGACGCTCGATGCGGCCGTCGCGCAGCTCGGCGACGCGGCCGTCGCCGTCGCCGGCAAAGCGCAGGACAAGGCGCACCAGGACGAGGTCGTGCGCACCGCGATGGAGCGCTGGGGCCGCATCGACGTGCTCGTCAACAACACGGGCATCAACCCCGTCTACGGCGGCCTCATGGACCTCGACGACGACGCGGCGCGCAAGATCGCCGACGTCAACCTGCTCGCGACGCTGTCGTGGACGCGCGCCGTCTGGAACGCGTGGATGAAGGACAACGGCGGCTCGGTCGTCAACCTCGCGAGCATCGCCGGGCTGCGCGCCGCACCCGGCATCGCGTTCTACGGCGTGACGAAGGCCGGCGTCATCCACATGACGGAGGAGCTCGCCGCCGAACTCGGCCCGAAGGTGCGCGTCAACGCCGTCGCCCCCGCCGTCGTCAAGACCGACTTCGCGAAGGCCCTGTACGAGGGACGCGAGGAATCCGTCGCCAAGCCCTACCCGCTCAAGCGCCTCGGCGCGCCGGAGGACATCGCGGGGCCCGTCGCGTTCCTCGCCTCCGACGACGCCGCGTGGATGACGGGCCAGACGCTCGTCGTCGACGGCGGCATCACCGTCACCGGCGGGCTCGTCTGAGACCTGCTGCCGGCTACTGCTGGCCGTCGCTGTTTGCGTGCACGTGCACGCGAGTAGATGAGCCACGAAACCTGAACGACCCCCCGCTCCACGAAAGGACTTCCCCATGACCCAGCGAACCGCCATCGTCACCGGAGCCGCGCGCGGCATCGGCGCCGCCGTCGCCAAGCGCCTCGCTGCGGACGGCATGAAGGTCGCCGTCCTCGACCTCGACGAATCCGCTTGCGCGGCAACGGTCGAGGCCATCAAGACCGCCGGCGGCGACGCCCTGGCCGTCGGCTGCGATGTCGCCGATGAGGAGAGCGTCAAGGGCGCCGTCGCCCGCGTTGCCGACGAGCTCGGCGCGCCGACCGTCCTCGTCAACAACGCCGGCATCCTGCGCGACAACCTGCTGTTCAAGATGTCGGCCGACGACTGGGACATGGTGATGAACGTGCACCTGCGCGGCTCGTTCCTCATGTCGCGCGAGTGCCAGGCGCACATGACGAAGGAGGGTTTCGGCCGCATCGTCAACCTGTCGTCGAGCTCCGCGCTCGGCAACCGCGGCCAGGCGAACTACTCGGCCGCGAAGGCGGGGCTGCAGGGCTTCACGAAGACGCTCGCCATCGAGCTCGGCAAGTTCGGCGTGACGGCGAATGCCATCGCCCCGGGCTTCATCGAGACGGACATGACGGCGGCGACGGCCGAGCGCGTCGGCGTGCCGTTCGAGGACTTCATCAAGGGCGCCGCCGAGATGACGGCCGTCAAGAAGGCCGGCCAGCCCGACGACATCGCCAACGCGGCGTCGTTCTTCTGCGACGAGCGCTCCGGGTACGTCTCCGGGCAGGTGCTGTACGTCGCCGGCGGACCGCTCTGCTGAACCGGGACGAGGAGAACACCATGCGAACGTTCAACGGACTCGACGAACTCAAGACGGCTGTCGGCGAGCATCTCGGCACGAGCGAGTGGCACGAGATCACGCAGAAGATGGTCGACCAGTTCGCGGACGCCACCGGCGACCACCAGTGGATCCACGTCGACCCCGAACGCGCCAAGAGCGGCCCGTTCGGCACGACCATCGCGCACGGCTACCTGACGTTGTCGCTCGCGCCGATGCTGTCGTCGGAGATCTGGACGATCGAAGGCATCACGATGGCCGTCAACTACGGCTCGAACAAGGTGCGCTTCACGCAGCCCGTGCCCGTGGGGTCGCGGGTGCGCGGCAGCATCGTGCTCGACAGCGTCGACGAGAGCCCCAAGGGCGCCCAGGTCGCCATGACGCTGACCGTCGAGATCGAGGGTCAAGAGCGACCCGCGTGCGTCGCGCAGACGCTGAGCGTCATCGTGCCCTGACGATCGGCGCCGCTGCGCTCGTGTTCGAGCGCGCACGATGGCGGGTGACTCACGAGGTGGAGGGCAGTTTCGAACCAACCAGTGAGTTACCCGCCATCATGCGTCAGGCCTGCGATTCGTCGGTCCCGGGGTCGATGAACGCGGCCCCTATTCTGCGGGACTCCTCGTCCCCCAACCACTCGAGCGCATGAATCGGGGCGGGGCGACCGCCCTGCCTGACCCCTGTCCACTCTCGTCGAGCCCACTGTTCGGTCTCGGCCTCGATTGCCGCGCCGTCACTCAGCCAGATGTCTGTGCACACTCCGTCCGGCAGGTCGAGCCACAGAATCGCGTTCTCGTAGGGTGCCGACCAGCATCGCCACCACAGATGACCACTCTCGAGCGTGGCGAGGCGAACCGATTCGACGTACAGAACTCCTGAGCGACCATCGGGCAACGTGGCACGCGCCGCGCGATCGCGAAACGGGTCGAGACACGGATCGGGCACGAACCCCGTCTCGAGATCGGGCTTTGGTGACAGCCCGGTCAGCCCTCGACGAACGCGGCGCGCGAGGCGAGGACCTCACGCACGAGGGCCTGCTGATCGACGACGGCACGGCGCACCGATGCGGGCAGGTCGCGCTCGAGCATGCGGCGGGCTTCGACGTCGAGTTCCTCGCTCGCGAGGGCCGTCGGGAACGCAAGCGACGCGACGCGGGCGAGCGCGTCCTCGCCCACCCACGCGCGCATCGCGGGAACGTCGCTGACGTAGCGCTCGATGTACGGCGCAAGGGTGGCCTCGTCGTCGGCCGACCAAAAACCCGTGGCGAGCGCGTTCATCTCGTAGTTGCTGTGCGCCGGCGTGTCATCGGTGGGAGCGGCCGTCAGCTCCTCCCACGCCCATTCCTTCGCCTCCGCGGTCGGGAACGACGCCCGTGCCGTGAGATAGCCGAGCTGACCCGACATCGTCTCGTCAGCCGCGAGGGCGTCGCCGAGCTCGGCGATCGTCACCGCGTCGAGCTGTGCGAGGCGACGCGCCACGCGCCACCGGAACGGTGCGTCACCGTCGAGCCCCGCCGGCAGGCCCTCCCCCGCGAACCACGGACGCAGACGCTCGGCGTCGCCCGTCGAGGCGACGAGACGCGCCCCCGCGAGGAGGCGGGGATCGTCGACGGCATCGACCCGTGCGCCCGAGGACGCACCGGCCGAAGTCGATGACGGTGCGCCGGCAGGGCTCAGCGAAGATGCGCCGGCAGCGCTCGACGACGGGCTGGCAGTGCTCGTCGAGGACGCCGCTGACATGGCGCTCGTCGAAGAATCCGATGCCGCAGCCATGAGCTGCTCCCCCACCGCGGCGAGACGTGCCGCAGCGTCCGAACGCTCGGACCACGGCATGAAGCGTCCGACGACCTGCCCCAGGGCCACGCCGACGGCGACGTCGAGCACGGGCATCTGCGTCTCGGCCGGCAGCGCGCCCTCGGCGATGGCGAGCACCTGCTGCGGGGAGACGACAGCCGTCGCGAGGCCGTGGGCGAGTGCCGTCCAGATCATGCCGCGCGTGGTTGCGTCGGCGATGCCGGACAGTGCTGTCGGCAGCGCAGCGAGGGTCGCGGCGTCGAACTCGACGCCTGCCCACGTCAGGTCACCGGCGTTCGGGATGATGGCGGCGACCTGCTCACCGCGCGCCATCGTTCCGCTCACCTCGGGCAGGTCGACGAGGCCCGCAGCGCCCGTCAGGTCGTCGACGGCGACGAGGGCGCCGTCGGCTGAATGGGCGCTCAAGCGGAGGGTGTGCGTGCGCTCGGCAGGCCACTGCGTGTTGGCCTCGATGACGAGGTGGGGCGCGCTCGTCGTGTCAGCCGCGGCGGAGGCATCGTGATCCGAGGGAGCGGACGCAGCCGGGTCGCGGGCGTCGTCGAGCGAGCGGGTGGTACGTGCTGCGTCATCGGTACCCTCGGTCACCACACCGCGGGCCGCGCCGACGAACCCGTCGACGCGGAGGGTGTCCATGCCGGCCGTCTCGAGCCACGCGGCGGCCCATCGCGTCAGGTCGGTGCCGGAGGCCTCTTCGAGGGAGGCGAGGAAGTCGGCGAGCGTCGCGTTGGCGAACGCGTGCCGCTGCAGGTGAAGGCGCACGCCCGCGATGAACGCGTCGTCACCGATGTGGTGGATGAGCTGACGCAGCACCGCCGAACCCTTGGCGTAGGAGATGCCGTCGAAGTTCTGCAGCGCCGTGTCGGTGTCGGGCGCGGGCGCGCCCGCGACGGGGTGCGTCGACGGCGACCGCTCCGCCGCGTAACCCCATGCCTTGCGGCCGGCGGCGACGTCGACCCACGCGTCGTCGAACTCGGTGGCCGCGACGAGCGTGCGGTTGGCCATGTACTCGGCGAACGACTCGTTGAGCCACAGGTCGTCCCACCACTGCATCGTCACGAGGTCGCCGAACCACATGTGCGCCATCTCGTGGCTGATCGTGTTGGCGCGCGACAGGTGCTCGGTGCGGCTCGCGGCGCCGGTGAAGACGAGCTGGTCGCGGAACGTCACGCACCCCGGGTTCTCCATCGCGCCCGCGTTGAACTCAGGAACGAACACCTGGTGGTACTCGCCGAACGGGTATCGGATGCCGAACAGCTGGTGGTAGTAGTCGAACGACTCGCGCGTCACGGTGAGCATCTCGTCGGCCTGCGCCTCGAGCCGGTCGCGCAACGAGGCGCGCGCGTGCAGCGCGAGGGGAATGCCGTCGTGCTCAGCCGTGACGGTGGCGAAGGGGCCGGCGCAGACGGTGACGAAATACGTCGCGAGCGGTTTCGTCGTCGCAGCGCGCCAGAGCTGCGGCTCGACCTCGCGCATGGCGCCGTTGGCGACGACCGTCCACCCCTGCGGGGCGCGCACGGTGACGTCGTACGGCGCCTTGAGGTCGGGCTGGTCGAAGCAGGCGTAGACGCGCGATGCCGCGTCCATGAACAGGTGGCCGTAGACGTAGTCGTTGCTGTCGGCGGGGTCGGTGGCCCGGTGCAGGCCCTGCCCGTCGCGCCCGTACGTCATGCGCGCGGTGACGACGAGTTCGTTGCGCTCGGCGAGATCGTCGAGGCGCAGGCGACGACCGTCGAGGGCCGTGGTGACGTCGAGGTCACGCCCGTTGAGCGACGCTGACAGCAGCTCGTCGGGGTCGAGGTCGACGAACGTCGACGCTCCGGCCTGCGCGTCGAACGTCAGCGTCGTCGTCGAACCGAACGTGCGGGGCCCCGCGTCGAGATCGAGGTCGATGCGGTAGGCCGTCGGATGCACGATCGCGGCTCGTGCTTGCGCTTCGTCACGCGTCAGAGTCATGCTGCCATCCTGCCAGCCCAGGGTGTGCCGCAGGTGGAACGCGGTTACCGACGGCGCGGGCCTCAGAAGAAG
This sequence comes from Dermacoccus sp. CCH2-D9, assembly GCF_001556795.1. NCBI lineage: Bacteria > Bacillati > Actinomycetota > Actinomycetes > Micrococcales > Dermacoccaceae > Dermacoccus > Dermacoccus sp. CCH2-D9. The sequence continues at coordinate 14,126 of NZ_LSJT01000146.1, read as the reverse complement.
CGCAGCAGCAACGACGGCAGGATGCTCGTCGCGACGAGCACGAGCGCCATCAGCGCGATGACGACGCGGTGGCCGCGCGTCGTGACGACCAACGGCGAGGCCGCCGCGCCTGCGGACGTACCCACGACGGTCGCGCCCGCCCCCTCGACGGAGTCAGCGGCCGGCGCATCGGATGCGTCGCCCGTCGCGTCACCGATCGGCACGAACATCGCGACGATCCAGCGCAGGTACACCGCCACGCCGAGCAGCGTGTTGAGCACCGCGAACCCGAGCAGCCACCACGAGTGGTCGACGGCGACGGGTTTCATCGCGACGACCTTCGCGACGACACCGACGATGCTCGGCGGCAACCCGGCGAGCGCGAGCAGGCCGAGCGCCATCGTCGCCGCACTCAGCGGATGCGAGCGGAACATGCCGCGCAGCGCGTCGATCTGCACTGCCCGGCCGGGCCGCTCGAACGCGGCGAGGACGACGAACACCGCGGCCGTGCCCAGCGTGTAGAGCGCAAGATACTGTGCGGCTGCATGCGTCGAACCGGCCGAGACGCTCGTGAGCGGCAGCAGCACCCAACCGGCCTGCGCAACCGTCGACCACGCCATGAGACGCAGCAGATCGACCTGACGCAGCGCCATGACGTTGCCGAGCGTCATCGACAACGCCGCGATGATGCCGAGGGCCGCCTGCGCCGGCGAACCGAGCGCGGACGCCGCCGACACGACGACGAGCATCGCGCCGAGCGCGCCCACCTTGGACGTCGTCGCGAGGAACGCCGCGACCCACGTGCCGGACCCCGCGAACGCCTCCGGCGTCCACGCGTGGAACGGCGCGAGCGACAGCTTGAAACCCACACCGGCGAGCACGAGCATCATCGCGACGACGGCGAGCGGCTTGCGGGCCGGGTCGGCGAACGCCGTGATGACGGCGTCACCGCTCATCGCGATGGTGCCCGTCGCAGCAAACCACAACGCACACCCGAGCGCGAGCACGGCGAACGACGCGAGCGCCGTGACGAGCAACGTCAACGCACCGTGCGCGGCCGCCCGGCCACCACGCAACGCGACGAGGGCGATGCTCGGCAGCGTCGCGAGTTCGAGGAGCACGAGCCACGATGCGAGGTCTCGCGCGGCGACGACGCCGACGCATCCGGCCGTCGCGGACAGCACGAGCATGGCGCGCACCGCGGCGCGTTGAGGGGACGTCGGACGCACCGGCTCGAGCGCCGCGAGCACGACGACGACGAGCGCCGAGACGAGCGCCAACCCCGCGAGGCCCGTCCCCGGCGCGTCGAGACGCCACCAGCATTCCCCGCCCGAGCACAGCGTCGCCAAGTGCCCTCGGCGCCCCGCGACGACGAGGGCACCCAACGCACCGATCAGACCGAGAGCCGCGATGATCCACGGCAACCGCGCCTTGGCGTGGAAGACCACGTCGACGAGCAGCACGAGAAGCGCCGCGACCATCGGCACGGCAGCCGGAGCGAGGGCGAGAGCGTCGACGGAGATCTTCACTTGACGCCTCCCAGCAGCGTGACGAGCTCGTCGTTCATGAGATGCATGAGGGGGCTCGGGACGAGACCGAGGGCGATCGTCGCGAGCGTCAGCACGCCGATCGCGAGCCACTCCGCGCCCGTGACGCGCTGCATGGCCGCGGCGCCGTCGGCCGGCGACGCGACGGCTGCCACGCCATTCGAGGCGTCGGCGACGGCCGTCGCGTCAGACGCAGCGTTCGCAGTCGCTCGACGGGCGTCATCGACAGCCGCGCGACGAGTGTCGTCGTCGAGGTCGCCGGACCAGACGGCGCGCAATACGCGTGCGCCGTAGACGGCGGCGAGCACGGCGCCGAGGGCGGCGAGGGCCGTCAGCACGTGGAACAGGGTGTTGGGTCGTGACGGCGCATCCCACGCCGCGAAGAGTGCGAGGATTTCGCCCCAGAAACCGGCGAGCCCCGGCAGCCCGAACGCAGCGGCGACCCCGACGACCAGGGCGAACCCGAGTCGCGGATGGGTGTCACGCAATCCGAGCGCGGGTGCGTCGACGTCGACCGGCCCACGGCGCGCCTTCAGCGCACCGACGATCGCGAACAGCAGCGCCGAGATGACACCGTGCGCGATGTTGCCGTAGAGCGCGGCGCCGAAACCGATGACCTGCCCGGCCGCGAGCGCCAGCATGACGAAACCCATGTGGGCGATCGACGACCACGCGACGAGGCGTTTGAGGTCGTGTTCGACGAGACAGACGAGGCCACCGACGATGATGCCGGCGACCGCCAGGATCGCGACGATCGGCGCGATGCGGCGCCATGCGTCCGGCATCGGCAGCGCGACGAGACGGACGAAACCGTACGTGCCCAGCTTGAGCAGCACGGCGGCGAGCATCATCGAACCGGCAGTCGGTGCCGCCGTGTGAGCGCGCGGCAGCCACGCGTGCACGCCGAGCAGCGGCACCTTGACGGCGAGGCCGACGCTGATGAGCGTCGCGGCGATGAGCGTCGTCGTGAATGGCAGGTGGTGTGCGGCCGCCGTGAGGTGGTCGAGGTCGCTCGTGCCGGTCGCGGCGACGAGCACGAGCAGCCCCGCGAGCATGAGCATGGAGCCACCGACGGTGTAGAGCGCGAACATCCACCCGGCGCGACGACGCTCGGCGGGCGCAGCGTCACCGAAGCGGTCGATGAGCACCCACATCGGCACGAGGGCGACCTCGAAGGCGATGAAGAAGCCGATGACGTCGCGCACCGTGAACGCGGCGACGGCCGCGCCGAGCACGACGAGCAGGCTGCCGTAGAACAGCCCCGGCGTGCCCTTCGGACGCTGACGGGACGACACGGCGACGGCGAGCAGCGTCACCGCTGCGGCGAGCACGACGAGGGGCGCGCTGATGCCGTCGATCGTCAGGTGCAGGCGCAGCCCGATCTGCGGCGCCCACGGCCGGTCGACGACGGCGTCCCCCATCGCCGCGGCGAGGCCGGCGCCGAGCGACGCAGCCGCGGTCAGGAGGGCGATGCACCAGGCGGCGGTGTGCGACAGCGGACGTCCGAGACGGTCGGCCGCCATGAGAGCGGCGCCGAGACCGAGCGGCAGGGCGCTGGCGAGGAGCAGGGCGATCACCACAACGTCACCCCCACGACCGAGGCGACGACGACGCCGACGACGACCCACGACAGGCCCGTCGAGGGGCGGCGCGTGTGCGGTGCGTCGGCGAGGTCGCCGAGGCGCGCCATGCCGGCGGGCAGCGTGTCGTGCGCTGCGGCGAGACGAAGATCGGTGCCGTGGACGACATGGGCGAACCACACGATCGGCCGCGTCAGCGCGAGGTAGGCACGATCGAGGCCGAACCCGCGCGTGGCGAGCAGCGTCATGCGTCGCGGCAGGCGCCGGGAGGCGTCACCGTAGAGCTGACGCAGCGACATGATGCGCACGACGAGCACCGACGCGAGCACGAGCAGCACGGTGGCCCCCATCATCGGCAGGTTGAGATGCCGGGTGTCGATGTCGATGAGCGGCGTCAGCGCGAGGGCTCCACCGAAGATGCCGCCGAGGGCGAGCACCCACATCATGAACCGCACCATGACGCCGGGGCGCGGCAGCACCTCGTCCTCGTCGTACTCCTCGACGGCGGCGATCTCCTCGCCGTGCTCGTCGACCTCGGGCGAGGTGCGCAGCAGTTCGACGATGTCGACGTCGCGCACGACGTGCGAGTCGTTGAGGACCTGACGTTCACCGCGGCGCTCCAGCGTCGTGCGGTGCTGCAGGATGAGCCAGGCACGCATCGAATACGCGGCAGTCGCGGCGACGATGAGGAACAGCATGATGAACCCGATGAGCCCTTCGACGTGTCCGTCCGCCTGCGAGCGCGCTGCGTCGTTGATCATCGCATCCTTCGAGACGAACGCGATCGTCGGCGGCAGCCCCGCCATGGTGAACAACCCCAGGGTCGCCGGAACGAACGTGCGCGGCAGGCGACGCAGCGACCCCGACATGCGACTCGCGAGCGTGCTGCCGATGACGACGGACAGCCAGCCGAGCAGCAAGAACAGCATCGACTTGAAGAAGGCGTGGCCGACGAGGTGGAGCAGCGCGGCGTCGGCCGAGTCACCCGGCGGGACGGCGCCGACGGCCAGCAGCATGAGCCCGACCTGGCTGACGGTCGACCACGCGAGCAACCGCTTGAGGTCGAACTGGCAGAACGCGGCCAGCGCCGCGAGCAGCGACGTGACACCGGTGACGAGGACGAGCGTCAGGCGGGCTGTCGGTTCGAGCGCGAGCAGCGGCTCGAACTGGGCGAGCACGACGGTGCCGGCGGCGACCATCGTCGCGGCGTGGATGAGCGCGGAGGCGGGCGTCGGGCCCTCCATCGCATCAGGCAGCCAGTCGCTGAACGGCAGCTGCGCCGACTTGCCGAGCACGCCGCAGACGAGGCCGAGCAGGACGGCGAGTCGCAGAGGGCCGTCGATGTGCGTCCACGTGCTGAGGATGTCGCTGATACGCGTCGTGTGCGCGACCATCGCGAGCGCCGCGAGGCCGACGATGAACGGCGCGTCTGCGAGGCGGGTGACGACGAAGGCCTTGAACGCTGCGCGGCGGGCCGCAGCGCGCTCGCTCTCGTGACCGATGAGCAGGTACGAGCACCAGCCCATGACCTCCCAGCCCATCAGCGTGAGCAGCACGTCGTTCGACAGCACGACGAGCACCATCGCTCCAGTGAACAGCGCGACGCTCGAGGCGAACACGCGATAGCGCGGATCGGAGTACAGGTACCAGCGCGCGAAGAGCTGCACCGTCAGTGACACGAGAAGCACGACGGCGACGATGAGCGCGCTCGTCGCGTCGTCGCGCAACTGCAGCGGCACCCGCAGCGTGGGCCCGAGCGGCAGCGCGTCGAGCGTCGTGACGTCCTGCGCCACCCCCGACCCGAGATGACGCAGGACCAGCCAGACGGACGCGCCGAGCGCCGCGGCCGTCGTCACGGAGGCGAGGACGAAGGCGACGACGTTGCGGCGTCCGAGGACGAACGCCAATAGCGTGCCGATGAGCGGCAGCGCGAGAGCCGCCTGCGCGAGGTGAGACGTCACGCTCGTCACGAGGTCACCTCCGGCGAGGATGCTGAGGATGCCGGCGACGTGGTCGACGTCGCGGCCGGCGAAGCTGTGGTGGCCGTCACGCCCGCCTCGCGAGCGCCGCTGTTCTCGCCCGTGACCTCACGCGTGTCGGCGCGTACCTCGTCGGCGTCGAGTCCTTCGCCGAGGTCGATGTGACCGCGCGCGCGAAATGCATACAGGATGATGCCGAGCGCGAGGGTCACCTCGGCGGCGGCGAGGGTGATGACGAACAGGGACATGATCTGGGCGGAGCCGCCCGGATCGGGCAGGATCGCGCTCGTCGTGACGAGCACGAGGTTTGCGGCCGCGAGCACGAGTTCGACACCGATGAGCATGAGGACGGCGTTGCGGCGCGCGAGGATGGCGTAGACACCGGCGCCGGCGAGGATCGAGGCGAGGCCGAACGGCAGCACGAGGTGGATCATCGACCGCCTCCCGAGCGTCGCGAACCGATCATCGCGAGGGCCCCGACGAGGGCGGCGAGCAGGACGAGCGAGACGACCTCGAACGGCCACGCGAACCGGCCGAACAGGTTCTGCGCGAGGTCGGTCGTCGTGCCCGAGTCGATGCGCGCGCGGCGTGTGCCGAACGCCGAGACGAACGCAGAGAACAACAGACCGCCCGTCGCCGCGGCGATGACGAGGGCGGCCATCCGCGTCATGATGGGCGCGTCGTGGTCGCCGCTGCGCCCGATCGGCGCGCGCGTCAGCATGACGGCGAACAGGACGAGGACGACGACCGCGCCGACGTAGACGAGCAACTGCACGAGCGCGACGAGTTCGGCGCCGAGGACGAGGTAGCAGCCCGACAGCGTCGCGAGGCACACCGTCAGCCACAGTGCCGCGTGGACGATCTGCCGCGTCGTCACCGCACAGATCGCGGACGCGGCGCTGATGAGGCCGAGGCAGGCGAACAGGGCGTCATGGACGGTCATGGTCGCTCCCCCCTGGTCCTGGCTGTCCGGCTGCTGATGGGCGTGTCGACTTCGGTGTGGCGGGCGGTGGCCCGCGTCGTCGTGGTGCTCGCGTTCACTGCGTCGGCCGACGTCGTTGCACGCGTGCGGGTTTGCTCGCCGCAGCCACCTCGGCGGCCCCGGGTGCGCCGTCGTCGAGATCGGGAGGCGCGGGGACGGTGCGCATCCACGCGCCGAGCTCGTCCTTCTCCTGCAGCAGGTCGCGGATGTCGTTCGTCGCGTACTCGAACTCGGGGCTCCAGAACAGCGCGTCGAACGGGCAGACCTCGATGCAGATGCCGCAGTACATGCACAAGGAGAAGTCGATCGCGAACCGGTCGACGACGTTGCGCTGACGATCGCGCCCACCGGGCGCCTCGCTCGGCACCGTCTCCTTGTGCGAGTCGATGTAGAGGCACCAGTCGGGGCACTCGCGTGCGCACAGCATGCAGGCGGTGCAGTTCTCCTCGAGCAGCGCGATGACGCCGCGGCTGCGCGGCGGCAGGTCGGGCTTGACGTCCGGGTACTGCTGCACGGACGTCTTCTTCGTCATCGTGCGCGCAGTCGTGCGCATCCCGGTGAGCAGGCCGCGGATCGGACCCGCCTCACGCCCGGAGGAGGGCAGCGGGTGGACGTGGCGACCGAGATCGCGCGGGGCGTCGGGAGTCGCGTCGCCCGAGGCGGACGCGTCGTTCTCGTGAGGCTGAGTCATGCGGTGTAGATCACTCCTGCCGCGGTGAGAGCGAGTTGGACGAGTGCGAGCGGGACGAGCACGAACCAGGCGAAACGCTGCAGCTGGTCCTCACGCAGCCGCGGCCAGCTCATGCGCATCCACAAGATGACGAAGGCGACGACGGCCGTCTTGAGCAGCATCCACACGAACCCGAGCGCGCCCTCGAACGGGCCGTTCCACCCGCCGAGGTAGAGCGCGGCGAACAGTGCCGACATCACGACGATGCCTGCGTACTCGCTCAGCAGGAACAGCGCGAAACGCAGGCCGGTGTACTCCGTCATCACGCCCATGACGACCTCTGAGTCGGCGACGGGCATGTCGAACGGCGGGCGTTGCAGCTCGGCCGTCATCGCGACGAGCAGGACGAACGCGCCCGGCAGCTGCCACAGCAACCAGATCGGGTGCCACTCGTGGACGATGCCGGAGATGCTGAGCGAACCCGCAGCCATCGCGAACGACGCGCACGCGAGGATGAGCGGCACCTCGTAGCTGACGAGCTGCGCGGCCGACCGGAACGCGCCGAGCGTCGCGTACTTGTTGCCCGAACCGAACCCTGCCATGAGCGTCGCGACCGTGCCGATGCCGGAGACGGCGAGCACGTAGACGAGCGACGCGGGCAGGTCACCGGCGACGAGGCTCGGCGTGAACGGGACGGCCGCGAGCGCCAGCAGATAGCTGAACATCGACACCGCCGGCGCGAGCTTGAACACGCCCCGGTCAGCGGCGCGCGGCGTCACGTCCTCCTTCTGCGCAAACTTGACGCCGTCGGCGACGAGCTGCGCCCACCCGTGAAAACCGCCGGCCTCCATCGGGCCGAGGCGCCCCTGCATGTGCGCCATCACCTTGTGTTCGACCTGGCCGAGCACGAGCGGCAGCACCATGAAACAGGCGAGCACGGCCACGCTGCGCAACGTGACGTCGAGAACGCTCATCGCGGCCCCCACGTGTCGTCGGGGACGCCCGGCGCCATGACCTTGCGGCGCTTGGCCGCTCCCGCGCGAGGGCTCTCACCCTTGGACTCGCCGGGGTCCTTGATGCCCGGCCACTCCTTGCTCGCGCGCGCCGTGAGGACGAACGACTTTCGCAGCGGCGTGCCGATGAACGTCTCGGGCAGCAGCAGCTTGCGCAGACCGGCGCCCGTGCCGTCGTCGAACCCGTCGAAGACGATGCCGAACATCTCGAACGTCTCACGTTCGTGCCATGCCGCGCCGCGCCACAGGCCGGTGAGGCTCGGGGCGTGCGCCGGGTCGTCACCCGAGGCGAGCGGCACCCGTGCGCGCGTCATGACACTCGCGCGCACGCCGGGGACGTCGCCGTCACCGATCTCATAGAGGTGGCTGACGAGGTCGAAACCGGCCGGCTTGTCGGGCAGATCGCGATCGGTCTCGTCGACGGCGGTGACGAAGTCGAAGAACGTGTAGCCGTCGGCGCGGTGCGCTTCATGCGTGGCGATCCACTCGTCGAGCGCGACGTCGACGCGGCGCGGTTCGCGGCTCATGCGTCATCACCGGTCGTGGGGGTGTCGGGTGTCGGGGCGTCGGCCTTGGTGGCGCCCGTCGCCTTCGTCGAGGGGACGTCGTGCCCCGGCTTCGTCACGAGCGGACGCTGGACGGACGCGGCGCTGCGGCGCTTGGTGGAGAACGGGTTGAGGCGCGACATGATGCTCTCGCCGGTCAGCTTCTCCTGCGCGATCTGGTTCTGCAGCGTGACGATGCCCTGCAGCAGCGCTTCGGGGCGCGGCGGGCAACCGGGCACGTAGACGTCGACGGGCACGAGCTGGTCGACGCCTTTCGTCACGGAGTAAGAATCCCAGTACGGCCCACCGGAGTTCGAACACGCGCCGAAGCTGATGACGTACTTCGGCTCGGGCATCTGGTCGTAGAGGCGACGGACGGCGGGCGCCATCTTGTCGGTGACGGTGCCGGAGACGACCATGAGGTCGGCCTGACGTGGGCCCGGCGCGAAGGGGATGACGCCGAGGCGGATGAAGTCGTGGCGCGACATCGAGCCGGCGATGAATTCGATCGCGCAGCAGGCGAGGCCGAAGTTGAACACCCACAGTGAGTAGCGGCGCCCCCAGTTGAGGACGAGCCGCATCGGCTTCGGTGCATGCTCCTGCGCCATGCCGACGTGGGGACGCACCGTCGGCATCGGCAGGTCGACGGCGCGCTCTGCGGTGGCTTCGATCGGCCCTGCCGTGGGGAAGGTCGCGTCGGCGGCGGGCGTGCGGGAATCGTCGGTCATCGTCGGATCACCTCACAGCCAGGCCAGCAGGCCCCGGCGCGCGGCATGCGCGAGGCCGACGAGCAGGACGAGGATGAAGATGCCCATCTCAAGCAGTGAAGCGACGCCGAGACCGCTCGTGCGCAGGACGAGCGCCCACGGGAACAGGTAGACGGCGTCGACGGCGAACACCACGTAGAGAAACGCGAACGCGACGTACCGGAAACCGGACTGCTGCCAGTTGCCGGCGATGGGGTCGACGCCCGACTCGTACGTCGTCAGCTTCGTCGGGCTGGGCACGCGCGGTGCGAGGACACGACGGACCACCATGGCAGCGACGAAGAGCGCGACGCCCCCGAGGGTGACGCCGAGCACGACGAGGTAGCCCAGCAGACCGGAATTCACCGGCCCAGCCTATCGGGGCGCACCACCTGCGCCCGCGAGGCTGGCGCGTGTGTCTCGCCTGCGGGCGTTCTGCGGTGACGCCGGGCATCATGCGGCTGCCCTCTCACAGATGGAGTGGGGAGCCTGTCTGCCCCTGTCACCGACGGGAGTTCGTCGAGGCTGAAGGCCCGCACCCGCAGCCGTGGCGTTCATAGGCTCCTGCCGGCAGGTGCGATGTCGCCGATGGGACGCAAGAACCCCGGAATCCCGCGGTTGTCGGAGGCAGCGTCTACTGTCTGTGACGTGGCACTCATCCTGCATCGGGAAGCTTCCCCGACCGCTCTCGCCGAGCAGCTCGGCTCGCTCCTCGCGAGCGATCCGCTCGACGTGTTCGACCGTGAACTCGTCATCGCGCCCTCCCCCGGCGTCGAGCGCTGGCTGAGCCAACGTCTCGCGCACGAGCTCGGCGCGAACATCGGCGACGACGGGGTGTGCGCCGGGCTGAGCGTCCACACGCCGTACTCGTTCATGTCGTTCGCCCTCGAGCGCGAGTTCGACGACCCGTGGCACCCCGACCGGCTCGCCTGGCTCGTCCTCGAAGCCGTCGACGCGGCCGTGCAGCGCCCCGGGTTCGAGACGCTCGCCCACCACCTCGGGGCCGATGCGCTGCCCGGCGGCGCGTCGAAGAACGACGCGTGGTTCCACCGTGCCCGCCAGTCTCGTCGGTACGCGGTCGCGCGGCGCCTCGCGGGGCTGTTCGCGCGCTACAGCGACGAGCGTCCCGCGCTCGTTCGTGCCTGGGAGAGCGGTGCCGGCGGCGACGTCGCGCCCGACCTCGCGTGGCAGCCCCGGTTGTGGCGTGACGTGCTCGACGTGGCGCGCGCGCACGGCATCGACGAGTCGCCCGTCGCGCGGCTCGACCGCGTGTGCACCAGCCTGCGCGACGGCACGCTGACGCTGTCCCTGCCGCGGCGCGTCAACTTCTTCGGCTACACGCGGGTGTCGACGGCGACACTCGACCTGTTCGAAGCGATCGCCGCACGTCACGAGACGCACCTGTGGCTGCCGCACCCGAGCGACGCCCTCTGGCAGCGGTTGCGCCAGCTCGATTCCGGCGGCCTCCGGCGCCGCGACGACGACAGCGCGCGCGCCGCGGAGCACCCGTTGCTCGCCACGCTCGGGCGTGACGTCCGCGAACTCGAACTGACGCTGCTGCGACGCGACGTCGAGGACGCGAGCGCACCGGCGGCCGCCCCGTTTGGGCAGGGGCCTGCCGGTGAGGGATCCTCGCGCGGGGCTGCTGCCGGCACGCGCCTCGAGCAGCTGCAGGCCGACATCCGCGCCAACCGCGCCCCGAGCGCCGTCTCGACCATCGACGACACGACCTCCTTCCAGGTTCACGCCTGTCACGGCCCGGCCCGTCAGGTCGACGCACTGCGCGAGACGCTGCTGTGGCTGCTCGACGAGTCCAAGGGCAGTCTGCAGCCGCGCGACATCGTCGTCATGTGCCCCGACGTCGAGACGTACGCGCCGCTCATCAAGGCGGCGTTCGCCTCCGTCGACGACGACGGCGCGCACCATCCCGGTCGGCGTCTGCGCGTGCAGCTCGCCGACCGCGGCCTCGCCGCCACCAACCCCCTCGCCGAGGTGGCCCTGAGACTGCTCGGCCTCGCCGGCGGGCGCGCCACCGCATCCGAGGTGCTCGACTTCGCGCACCTGCCCGCCGTGCGCCAGAAGTTCGGTTTCGACACGGATGCCCTCGACCGCATCAGCCGGTGGGTGCGCACGAGCGGTGCACGTTGGGGTTACGACGCCGAGCACCGCCGCGAGTACGGCCTCCTCGAGATGCCGGCCAACACGTGGACGCTGGCTCTCGACCGGCTCGCACTCGGCGTCGCGATGAGCGCCGACACAGAAGCTCCGGCGGGCGCCCTGCTGCCGATCGACGATCTGGGCACCTCCGACATCGAGACGGCGAGCGCCTTCGTCACCCTCATGACGGAGGTGACGGCGGCCGCCAAGGCCGTGCGCGGCACGAGCTCAGCGGGCGTCGACCTTACCCGGGGCAGTTTCACGCCGCAGGAATGGTTCGACTGGTTGCGGCGTCACGTGGGCGCCGTCGCTGCTCCGTCACGCGACGAGGCGTGGCAGCTCGGAGCGTTCGAGCGCGAGTTGGCGTTCCTCGCCGAGGGCAGCACCCGCACCGGTCTGCGCCTCACCGACATGCGCGTCATGCTCGAGCAGCGCTGGGGCCCGCGCCCGTCGCGCAGCAACTTCCGCAACGGCGCCGTCAGCGTGTGCACGCTGACGCCGATGCGTTCGGTGCCGCACCAGGCCGTCATCCTGCTCGGCCTCGACGACGAGAGCTTCCCCCGCTCCTTCGTCGTCGACGGTGACGACGCGCTCGCTCGCGACCCTCATCTCGGCGAGCGCGACCCGCGCAGTGAGGACAGGCAACTGCTCCTCGATGCCGTCATGGCGTCGCGCAAGCACCTCATCGCGTTCTACTCGGGCTTCGACGAGCGTGACGGCACTCGCCGCCCGCCCGCCGTCCCGCTGCAGGAGCTCATCGCCGCGGCCGCCGCGACCGGCGCGCCGACCCCCGAGGATGCCGAGCGTCACCCCTTCGAGTTCGTCCACCCGCTGCAACCGTTCGACGAACGCAACTTCACGTTCAGTTCACCCCTGCCGGGTGGCTCGTACGACGCGGCCGCGCTCGCCGGCGCGCGTTCGTTGCGGCAGGCGCGTGAGAGCGGACGCGACGTCGCCGACGAGACCTCGCTGCCGCCGCTGCTCACCGGCCTGCTGCCGGCCCGCGAACCCCGTGACGTCACCCTCGACGAGCTCGTGAGGTTCATCGAGAACCCGGCCCGCACGTTCCTGTCCGACCGGCTGCAGACGGGCGTCACGTACGAGGCCGACGAGACCGAGGATGCGCTACCGATCGACCTCGACCCGCTCGAACAGTGGGCCGTCGGCGATCGCCTCCTGCGTCGCACCCTCAGCGGGGTGCCGCTGGAGCAGGCGAGCGCCGAGGAGAGCCACAGTGGCGCGTTGCCACCGAGCCCGCTGCCGTCGAAGATCGGCGACATCACGCGCAAGGTCGGCGCCATCCTTCAGGGCCTGCCGCCGGGTGAGCGACGCAGTATCGACGTGTCGATCCCCCTCACGCTCAACGGGCCGAGCGGGCCGGCCTCCGTCCGGCTGACGGGTGTCGTCCCGCACGTCATCGGCGACGAGATCCAGATCGTCAACTACAGCTCCGTCAGTGCTCGGCACCTCGCGCGGGCCTGGGTGAGCGTCCTCGCGGTCGCCGCCTCGCGTCCTGGGCAGGAGTGGAGCGCCGCCGTGCGCGGCAAGTACGGCGAGTGCCGCCTCACCGCACCCGATGACCCGCTCGGCGCGCTCACCGACCTCGCGGCCCTGCGCCTCGACGGTCTGCGCGCGCCCCTGCCGGTGCCGGCGAAGACGTCGCTCGCGTTCATCGAGGGCTACCGCACCGGGCGACGCTCGCGCAACGCCACCGAAGAACTCGCCCTCAACGTCGGGGCGAGCAAGGCCCGCCCGGTCTGGGAAGGCACCTTCGATCGCGAGGGAGAACGCGACGACCCCTGGTGGCAGCGCGTTTACGCGCCACAGGTGCCCTCACTCGACCGGCTCAATGCGGGCAACGTGTTCATCGACCGGAGCAAACGGCTGTGGATGCCGCTGCTCGACCAGAAGGGACCGATCGGGCGATGACCGAGACCCCAGCACCCGTCGCGACGAACCCGCTCGGGGCACCCGCGCCGCCGCCGTCCGCGCAGTTCGACGTCACGGCGCCCATCCCGCACGGCACGACCCTCATCGAGGCGAGCGCCGGAACGGGCAAGACCTGGACGCTGAGCGCCCTCGTGACCCGTCTCGTGGCCGAGGAGGGGCTACCGCTCGAGGAACTGCTCGTCGTGACGTTCTCCCGCGCCGCCAGCCAAGAACTGCGCGAACGCGTGCGCGAACAGCTCGAACGCGTGCTCACGCGGCTGCGGCAGGCGCCCCGCGACGACGACGGCGTCCTCGTCGCAGCCCTGCGCAGCGACGACCCAGGCATGCTCGCCGAGCGCTGCGACCGCCTCGCCCGGGCGCTCGCGTCGTTCGACTCGGCGCTCATCGCGACGATCCACCAGTTCTGCCACGACGTGCTCAAGGGCCTCGGCGTCGCCGGCGATTCCGACTCGTTCGCGACGCTCGTCGAGGACACGACCGGCCTGCGCGACGAGGTCATCGACGACCTTTACGTCGCCCGCCGCGCGCAGGATCCGTCGTTCGACCTCTCGCACGAGCGGGCACGATTCATCGGCCACTGCGTATTGACGAACACCGGCGCCGCCCTCGACGCGCCCGCCGACGACAGCCAACGCGCCGTCATCGACTTCGCTGAGGCGCTGCGCAACGAGTACGCGCGCCGCAAGCGCCGCGCCGGCATCCTCGAGTACGACGACCTGCTCGTCGACCTGCGCACCGCACTGCGTGCAACCCCGTCGATCGCCCGCGAACGGATGCGGGCGCGGTGGAGTGTCGTGCTCGTCGACGAGTTCCAGGACACCGACCCCGTGCAATGGGAGGTCTTCCAGACGGCGTTCTCGGAGGCGGGCCGCTCCCTCATCCTCGTCGGCGACCCCAAGCAGGCGATCTACGGTTTCCGCGGCGGCGACGTCCACACCTACCTGCGGGCGTCGCAGACCGCCGAGCACCGTTCGACGC